>CAZTLT010000059.1:0-6627 GCA_964614615.1 uncultured Aquiluna sp.
TTCAGTCTCGTAGTCTAGTTACCGTGAGTGTTGGCGGCGATTTCTACCAATTTGTCGAGGGTGAGCTGACCCCGCTAGAGACTGCATTAGACGATTCCGTCTCGGTTGCTGATAGCTTTCTGGTTCAAAATGCCCAAGCGCGAGCAATCGATCGACACTTTGCGAGATTCGCAGCTTCAATTTCAGAGCCGAAGACCAAACGCCAATTACCCGGCTTTTTCGCGAGCGCCGTGGCGGCTATTCCAAAGTCTGGTGATTGGTTCCCGAGACTTGAATATCGAGAGGGTCAACCGGAGGGCCAAAAACTATTTCTCAGAATTCGCACTGCACCAGAGAGAACTGAAACTGTTCGACTTTGGACAATGCAAGATCATGACCCGCGAACCAATCCCCAGGTCAAGGGCCCCGATTTAGCAATCTGCCAGCAGCTCAGAAGAGCTGCCAACCTGCACGGCGCGGATGAGGCGGTATTGCTGACAGAAGATGGCTTTATCGCAGATGGTGCCCTCAGTTCAATTGTGTGGTGGGAAAAAGAGACATTGGTTGGGCCAGATGACACAACTCCCTGGTTACCATCAATCACACGTGGGCTGGTTTTTGAATTGGCCGTCCAGGCTGGTTATCAGACCAGCCAGCGCAGGGCTAAACCCGCTGAACTTGCTGGCTGTGAGGTCTGGAGCTTGAGCGCACTGCAAGGAATCCGCTCTGTCGAAGCATGGGAGGGTGTGGAGATTGCTCCAGCTCGGCTTGCCAGCCCCTTTTCGAAGCGACTAGCTATGTTGGCCCAGCCACTGCCTTCCAGTGAAGATGTGCTGGCGATGTTTTCGGATGGTCTTTGATGTGCGGAAGATTTGTAATAGCGAAGGAGCTCTCGGGGATTACCGAGCTATTTGAACTGGATGAGGTTCCTCCCGACTACTCGCCCATCAGCTACAACATTGCCCCGACCCAGAAAATCCCGATCATCGTTGAGCGAGAGGTCAATTCTTTGCCATCGCGCGAACTGCACATCTCTCGCTGGGGCTTGGTGCCAAGTTGGGCAAAGGAAATTTCAACCAGTCCACTGAATAATGCCCGAATTGAAACTGCCCTAGAGAAACCCAGCTTCAAAGAGGCCACACTGAAAAAGCGCTGCGCGATTCCAGCCTCTGGTTATTACGAATGGCAAACCACGCAAGAAGGCAAAACGCCTTTTTACATTCATCCAGCTGATGGGATGCTGGCCTTTGCTGGAATTTATTCTTGGTGGCGAGATCCGACTAAGTCAGCTGATGATCCAAATCGTTGGCTGCTGACCTGCTCTTTTTTGACTAAGGACTCTTCTCCTGAGCTTGCCTTCATCCATGATCGAAATCCGGTTTTTCTATCGCAAGAAAACTTGGCCGCTTGGCTTGCCCCGGATTACGAAACAACCCCGGAGCTGCTGCAGGCCCTGGCCAAAGAGTCTGACTTGGTTGCCCAAGAGCTTCAATTTCACCCGGTTTCGAGGCAGGTTGGCCAGGTTTCGGTCAATAATCCCGAGCTAATTAGCCCGGTTTAGAGCCGTTTTTGAAAATGTCGGGCTGCCCCATAGACTAACTATTCGAACAAATGTTCGATAGGGGTGCCGGCCATGCAGCAAATAGTTACTGGTGTTGTCCTAGACCTGGACGGCGCCCCTGTCTCCTTCACCTTTGAAAACCGTCACTATCTGGTTAGTTCAAAACCGGTGCGCTGGTATAGCCGAAAGCTCTGGTGGCAGCAGGCGCAGGCTGCCCCCAGGGGAATTGGTAGTGCGCTGGTGGAAGTTGAGATGTGGCGGCTGTGGGCAACCAGTGAATTTGATCGCATTTTCCTAGAGCTAAAGCACCTGCAACCAGAGGATGTCTGGGAGATTTACAGAATCGATAGCTGATGGGCTTTGTTCATCTCAACGTTGCCAGTGCCTATTCTGCGCACTACGGAGTAAATCGGCCAGAACACATTGTTTCGGCCGCGAGCGAGAGCTTCGATGCAATAGCAATTACAGACAGAGATGGTTTGTATGGCGCAATAAAACACATCGGTAGCTGCATCGCCAATAAAGTTTCTCCGATTGTTGGAGTAAATCTCAGCGTTAAGAATGAATCTGCTGAGGGTAGGGTGGTTATTCTTGCCCATGGTCACAATAAAGGTCGCGGCTGGTCACAGCTCTGCAGAATTATTTCCAAGGCACACCAGGGTAAAACTAAACAGCCAGTAATAGAGCTAGCGGATTTAGCGCAGCTGCTTGGAGAAGACCCTGCTTGTTCAGTCTTGCTGGGCGGAGAATCACCCATTGGGAAAGAGGTTTTAGTAAACCCTCACCTTGCTTTTGCAGAACTCACTCGATGGAAAGACTTACTAGCCAAACCTGGCTGCTTAGTAATTGAGGTAACAAACCTGCTCGCAGAGCCAGGGTTGGTTTATTCCCAAGAGCATGCCAGAGCGATGTTAGAGCTGGCCGATCAAAGTGGCATGCCAGCTGTTTTAACCAACGCGGTTCGCTACCTACAACCTGATGATGCACTAACAGCTGATGTCTTAGATTCTGCTCGGCACCTAGAACCGCTTGGACTATTTGCCCTACAACCAAATGCTCAAGCTTGGCTAAAGCCAGCTGATCAGATGGCAAATATTGCACTGGATATAACCGAGGATACGCAAAGAGCAAAGCAACTATTGGCAACAACCTCTTTGCTGGCCGACAGATGCCGATTGGATCCGGTTTCAGATTGCAGTTGGGGTATTCCAAAAACTCCTGAGCAAAATGCATTGGGAATTGATGAAAATCCATTTGAGGTTTTATGGCAAAGAGCCCACTCGGCTATTTCTTGGCGCTACCCAGCAGTTCGAGCGGCTGAGCTAGCTCACATCCAGCACCGACTATCAAAAGAACTAATTGCTATCAATCAGCTTGGTTTTTCCACCTACTTCCTGACTGTGGCGGATGTCGCCCAGATGATTCGAGATATGAAGATTCGAATTGCCGCCAGAGGGTCAGGCGCTGGCTCGCTGGTCAACTACCTGCTTGGAATTAGTGGAGTTGATCCAATCGCAGAAGGACTGCTGTTTGAAAGGTTCTTATCTACCGAGCGCAGCACACTGCCAGATATCGACATCGATGTTGAATCGGCCAGAAGGCATGAGATCTACCGGGCGATCTTCCGTCGTTACGGTGGCTCTCGGGTCACGCTATTGTCCATGCAATCCACCTATCGCGGTCGCGGGGCGGTTCGCGATGGTGGTCTAGCACTCGGGCTGGATGAAGAAGAAATTGACGATATTGCCAAGAATATGTGGCGCTTCTCCGCTAGAAATTTTCGAAAAGCAATGGGCGAAAAACCAGAGCTTGCGCGTTTTGCTAGCGACAGCAAGGAAAACCGGCAGCTGAATCTGTTGGTTGATATCACCGAGCGACTGGATAGGCTCCCTAGGCATATCTCGGTTCATCCCTGCGGGGTGATTTTGGGAAATTCTTCTTTACTCGACTTAACCCCCACCGAAGCCAGTGGCATTGGTCTTCCAATGAGTCAGTTTGATAAAGACGACATGGATCCGATGGGGTTTTTGAAGCTGGATGTACTGGGAGTAAGGATGCAAAGCGCTATGGCATATGCGGTTAGGGAGGCTAAGCGCGTAAACCAAGAGGTAATAGAGCTGGATTCAATTGCCAAGGATGATCCGCTGGTTTACAAGCAGATCAGAACCACCAATACCCTAGGAATCTTTCAGATTGAATCGCCCGGCCAAAGAGAGCTGACCGGAAAACATCAGCCGACTCAGTTCAATGATTTAACTCTGCAAATTTCTTTGTTTAGACCAGGCCCAATGAAGGGGAACATGATTAAGCCATATCTCGATGGTAGACATGGCCTTGCTCAACCTGACTATATACATCCAGACCTACGACCAATTCTTGAGGAAAGCTATGGCGTAGTTGTATTTCACGAACAGCTGATGAAAATCATGCAGAAAATGACTGGCTGCACACTAGCCAGAGCCGATGAGATGAGAAGAATGCTGGGGAAAGATTTCAAGATCCCAGCCATTGAAAAATATTTTCGGAGCTCTGCACTTGCCCGCGGCTATAGCAAGCCAGTAATCGAGCGAGTGTGGTCAATCATTGAGGGCTTTGGCAGTTTTGGATTCTGCAAGGCACACGGGGCTGCGTTTGCTCTCCCGACTTACCAGTCGGCTTGGCTAAAGACTCACTACCCAACCGAATTCATAGCTGGCTTACTAACCCACGATCCCGGAATGTATCCAAAGCGCTTGCTGCTAGCCGAGGCCAGAAGACTCGGGGTTAAGATTTTGCCAATCGATGTCAATTACTCAACCAACGAATACCTGGTTGAAAAAACAGACTCTGGTAATGCAGTTCGACTAGCGCTGACCGACATTGCTGGCATTTCAACTCCCGAAATCGAAAGAATTATCTGCGAGCAGCCCTTTGTTGATGTAGCTGACTTTTATCACCGTGCAAGGCCCTCCAGGCGGACTCTGGAAAGGCTGGCACTGATTGGGGCGCTGGACGGCCTAGCCGGCATCGCAGGCGTTGATTCGAAGAGCAATCGCTCTGATCTTTTGGTTTATATTCGTCAGCTTTGTGCCAAGCGACCCAGGCCACTTGATGCCAACCAGCTCAGTTTCGAACTTGGTGCACTGCAAAACCTCCCTACTGGCAACCTAGAACTAACTAAGCAAGAGCAGCTGGAAAGTGAGCTGGCAATAACTGGCATGGATATCTCACAGCATGAGATTGAGCAGTTTCAGCAAATGTTGGATGAGCTGGGGGTAGTTAGAGCAAGCGAGCTGGTTAATCTAAGGAGCAATACCGAGGTATTGGTGGCGGGTGTAAGAGTTGCTACCCAGACTCCCCCGATGCGAAGTGGAAAGAGAGTTGTGTTTATCAGCTTGGATGATGGCACGGGCTGTGCAGATGCAACCTTTTTTGACGAAGCTCAGCGCAGATGCGCCAGCTTGCTTTTTCAAAATCGACTACTCCTAATATCAGGAAAGACCCGCCGCACCGGGGTGCGAGGGGTCTCGATCCTGGCCGAGAACGCCTGGGATCTCAGGCAGCTCTGGCGCGATTGGGAAAGCGGTTCTTACTCTTGGTTGAAAATAGACAGCAGTCTGATGATTTCAACGTAGAGCCAAACTAGCGACGCGGTTAGACCAAAGGCTGCTCGCCACTCCATGTCTTCTGCCCAACCCTGCTGGACACCAGCACGGATGGTCTCGAAGTCTAGATTCAAAGTGAAGGCGGCAAGTCCAACACCAACTAGTGCCACCAGCCAGCCAAACGGCGAAGAATAGACGCTGGAACCGGCGAAGAGCGCAAAACCAAGATTGATTAGAGCAAACGCGAAGTAACCGATCAGCGCAAAAGTCATGAAGCGAGTAAATCTCGCATCAACTTTTACCCAACCAAATCGATATGCCAAGAACATTCCACCAGCGGTGGCAAAGGTTCCAATTACAGCCGTCTGCACAATGCCTGGATACGAAGCTTCCAAAATTCCGCTCAGACCACCAATGAAGACACCTTGCGCAAGTGCATAAGCCATCATTACGCCAGGGCGAACTTTCTTTGAGAATGATGCCCAAAGACCAAGTCCCAAGCCAACTAGCATCGCAGGTAATACCAAGCCGTAAAGTCCAAAGAACCAGGTGACCGCTGCTCCGATTACCACCGCTAGCAACATGCCAATTACCTTGGAAGTGGTTCCCTCCATGGTCATGCGCTTGCCGGTGATTCGACCAAATTCCTGGTCGACCTCCACGGGGTTCATTTCAGATGCGGCAATGCCGGTTCGAACAGCCTGATTGAAAATCGGGTTGTGTGACAACTTTCCTCCATAACGGTTGATGAGGAGAGTGTAAGCGAGCAAGCTGGAAAAATCCTGCAAACTTACTGGCTGTCTGACCCCTTTGTATTGTTGAGGCGTGAAAATAAGCGTTGCGGTGAAGCCAGGGTCCTCAAAGAACGTGGTAGTAGAAACTGGCCAGGGGCTGCGAGTTTGGCTTCGCGCTCAGCCCGATGCTGGAAAGGCCAATTGGGCGCTAGTTTGCATCCTGGCTGATCATTATGGAGTAGCCAAGTCAAACGTAAGGATTCTTCGGGGTCAAACCAGCAGGAACAAGCTGGTTGAAATTACTGGTGGACCTGAGGGGACTTGAACCCCTGACCCCCTGCATGCCATGCAGGTGCGCTACCAACTGCGCCACAGGCCCAAAAACCGCTTTAGTCTACACAGAAACTAACTAACTGGCACAACCGGGCAGTCCCGCCAAAGGCGCTCAAGAGAGTAGAAATCTCTTTCTGTTTCATGCATTACGTGGACCACCAAATCTCCATAATCGAGCAAAATCCAGCGAGCGGCTTCCCTACCCTCTGTGAAGCGGGGCTTAACTCCGACTTTGTGCAAGGCGTCCTCAATAGCATCAGAAATGGCGATCACCTGGCGATCGTTTTTGGCTGACACCATCAAGAAGACCTCGGCCAGCGCAAAGGGTTCCGAAACATCCAGCGCTACCAAGCTCTCGCCTAATTTTTCGCTGGCAGCATTTGCGGCTATTGCAAGATTCGAGAGAGTTTCTTTACTAACACTCACTAGTTAGAAC
>CAZTLT010000060.1:0-6580 GCA_964614615.1 uncultured Aquiluna sp.
GTTGTTTAGCGGCCTCCGGGCCGATTTCGCCCTCGTCCAGCCGCACCTCAAGCAGGAAGTCATAAGCAAGACCGACTTCTCTCGAAGGGCCAATTCCCAGGATTTCCATGATCTGGTTGCCATCTAGCTCTGGTCGAATTGAATCGAGCTCTTCCTGCTCTCGCAACTGCGCGATTCTTTGCTCTAAATCGTCATAGGCGTGAGCGAGGCGCTCTGCCTTCTTTTGATTTCTGGTCGTGACGTCAGACCTGGTCAATATGTGAAGGCGATCTAGTTCCGCTCCGGCATCTCTGACATATCTCCGAACTGCACTATCAGTCCACTGCGAATCCGAGTAACCAAAGAAGCGAAGGTGAAGTTCAATCAGTTTTGCAACGGAATCAACTTGATCATTGGAAAAACGCAATTCAGTTAGTCGCTTTTTGGCAAGCTTTGCACCAACCACATCGTGGTGATAGAAGGTAACGAGCTTGCCGTCTAGTTTTCTAGTTGCCGGTTTTCCGATGTCGTGTAGTAGGGCAGCTAGGCGAACGACAATGTCTTTTTCTAACTGGTAATTTCTCTCGTAATCGATTGCCTGCATCAAAACTGTCAAGGTGTGCTGATAGACGTCCTTATGACGCATGTGCTCATCGGTTTCAAGTTTGAGAGCCGTCAGCTCTGGAAGAATTATTGATGCTAGGCCTGAGTCAACTAGCAACTCAAGTCCAACGGTTGGATTATCGGTCAGTAAAAGTTTTGTTAGTTCATCACGGATGCGCTCAGCAGAAATAATTCTGATTCGATCTTTCAGTGCAACCATCGCATCGAATGCAGAGGGTTCTATCGAGAGATTTAGTTGCGAAGAGAACCTGGCTGCTCTGAGCATTCGAAGCGGATCGTCAGAAAAGCTAATTTCGGCGGCCGATGGTGTTTTTAGTGTCTTGAGTTGTAGATCTCTAAGACCCTCATGCGGATCAACAAACACTCGCTCTGGTAGGCGCAGCGCCATTGCATTAATTGTGAAGTCGCGGCGCTTGAGATCGTCTTCCAGATTGTCACCGAATTCAACAGTGGGTTTTCTAGTTTTTGGATCATAAGAATCTGCGCGGTAAGTGGTGATTTCTACTCGCTCACCGGCAATCTCAGCAGCGATGGTTCCGAATTCTCTGCCAACATCCCAAGTCGCATCCGCCAGTGGTTTCACAACTTTCAAGATCTGATCTGGATTGGCATTGGTGGTGAAGTCAATGTCTTTGGTTTGCTTTCCAAGCAGAGCGTCTCTTACCGGTCCACCCACCAGGGCCAATTCATATCCGGCTTTGGAGAATGCGGCAGCAAGTGTTTCAAGCACTGGCTGCTGGGTGTTTTCGGCTAGCTGCGCTAGCGCTTTCGCCACCTCTTGCATGGGATTAGCTTGCCATAGGCCCCCAAGTAGAGTTGGGGTATGACTCCGGTTCGAATCAGAACCCAAACTGAGATTTCCGCTGGCGGACTAGTGATCTCAGCGGATGACCCTTCCTTGGTTGCTCTGATTAGCCATCGCAACCGCGGCGGCGGTGAGGACTGGGTGATCCCAAAGGGTCACCAGGAAAAAGGTGAGGACCTGCAACAAACCGCCCTGCGCGAGGTGCAGGAGGAAACCGGCATTGAAGCTCAAATCATCAAGAAGATTGGTGAGATCAGCTATTCGTTTAGATTGGGTCCGGTTCGAATCAAAAAGACTGTTCACCACTTTCTAATGAGGCAAATTGGTGGAAATCTCACCCATGAGAAGGATCCCGAGGGTGAAGTATTGAAAGCCGCCTGGTTTCCAATTAGCAAGTTGGAAGAAGTTTTGGCTCACGAGAATGAGCGCAAGGTCGCAATGCGAGCTGTGGACATGATGCCATGAAGAAATTAGCTCTCATTCTCGCTTTGCTACTTATTCCCCTTCCCGCGAGCGCCGCACCTGAAATCGTTCCTGGATCACAAATTAATTTGGTGGCCCGAGACGCTCGCATTCCCATAACTGTTTCTAATCCGGATCTGGTGCCCGTTGAGGTGGTGCTCAGAGCGGAAAGCACCAGTTTCCGATTAGAGGTGTTAGAGGATGTCACGGTCTTACTGCCCGCTCAGAGCACGCAGATTGCGGAGGTGCCGGTGCGGGCAATCGCCAATGGCCCCGTCCAGCTGCGGGTGTGGCTAGAGGTGGGTGGAGAAAAAGTTTCACAAGATCAGCTGATAACCATCAATGTCAACTATGACGTAGAGCTATTTTTACTTGTGGCATTTGGAGTATTGATGTTTGCCCTGGTGATAGTTGGTATTGCCAGAACAACATTGAAGCTGAGACGGAGAAGCATTGACTGAGAATAATCCTTCAGTAACTCGCTCCTCTGTGATTATGGCGAGCGGAACCATCGTTTCTCGCATCTTAGGTTTTGCCAGAGCTGTTTTGTTAGCGGTAGCAATCGGTGTTACCACCGATGCCGCTGACGCATTTGGTGTTGCAAATCAATTACCAAACAGCGTCTACGCAATTATTGTTGGCGGTGTTTTGAATGCGGTAATGGTGCCGCAGCTGGTGAAGGCACGCAGCAATAGCGATGGTGGTAAGGGATACGTTGATCGCTTTGTCACGCTAGCCATTACGGTTTTTTTCTCGGTGACCGTATTGTTCACCATCGCGGCACCAGTGTTGGTGCGCATCTACACGTCCGGTTGGAGCGAGCAGCAGCTGGCTCTAGCCACCGCCTTTGCCTACTGGTGTCTGCCGCAGCTGTTTTTCTATGGTCTCTACTCAATTCTTGGGGAGGTGCTTAATTCCAGAAAAGCTTTCGGGCCTTTCATGTGGGCGCCAGTACTAAACAATGTTGTTTCGCTGCTTGGGCTTGCACTTTTCATATTTATTTTTGCTGCTGACCCAAATGGAGCAAGGCCGATCACTCAGTGGGGCGCTGATCAGATTGCTCTACTGGCCGGCTCCGCTACCGCCGGTGTTGCAGCGCAGGCGCTAATCCTTTTAGTGAGCTGGCGAAGAATTGGACTTAAGTTGAATTTGAATTTCCAATTCCGCGGCTTTGGTCTCAGGCCAGCACTAAAAGCTGCATCTTGGTCGCTCGCAATGGTTTTAGTAACGCAAGTTGGTGGAATTGTGCAAACCGCAGTTGCATCAACCGCAGCGGTTGATCGCGGCAGTGGTGAGGCGGTTGCGTCTGTTGCGGCAGCGGCAATCGCTTGGCTGATTTTTATGCTGCCGCACTCTGTTGTGACAGTCTCGATTGCAACCGCCTACTTCACCAGGATGAGCGAGCATCACCAGTCGGGTGAAATGGAAAAGTTTAAGGTTGACCTAACCACTGCGCTGCGGGTAATTGCAATGGTGAGCGTGATTGCAACTGTTTTGCTGGTAGTCCTGAGCTATCCGATTGCTCGAGTGTTTGCGTCTGAGTATTCATCGGCGGTTGCGCTGGGCAATGTGATTGCGGCGTTCATGTTTGGGCTTTTGCCGTTTAGTTTTGTTTACATGATGCAAAGAGCTTTCTTTGCATTAGAGGACACTCGCACTCCTTTTATATTTACTTCAATTCAAATTGCAATTCACATCATCGGCTCCATCACGCTCGGCTTTGTTATGCCAAAGCAATTGTTGGTTGTTTCAATTGCATTGCTGACGGCTCTCTCTGTCTCGGTGCAGGGGATAGTCGCTTACTCGCTGCTTAGAAAAAAGATTGGTGGGCTAACCGGCTATGGAATCAGCAAGTCCACCTGGAAGTTTTTGGTGGCAGCTGTTCCGGCAACTGCGGTAGCGGTTGGAATGATTTGGGTGCTGGGTGGAGTTGGCGAAAACTCATACGCACTCAGTGGAATCGGTCCATCGGTCTTGGTGTCACTGCTGGTTGGATCACTCAGCGGCATCACCTATTTGCTGATGTTGGTTTTGCTCAGAGCTGCCGAGCTCAACGAGTTGACTCGGGCACTTCGCGATAGATTAGGCCGCAGAGCCAGCTAGGCTGGCTGAAATAAATAGATGGCCATCTATGTTGTGGTCATTAGAGGATAAAAATGCGAGAAGTCATCATCATTGGTTCCGGCCCTGCCGGCTACACCGCCGCCATCTATGCCGCCAGGGCGCAGCTCAAGCCGCTGATGATTGCCTCCTCGGTTGAGCCAGGTGGCGAGCTGATGAAGACCACCGAGGTTGAAAATTTCCCGGGCTTTCCAGATGGCCTAATGGGTCCTGATCTGATGGCTAACTTCCAAGCGCAGGCTGAGCGCTTTGGCACAGAAATACTCTTCGATGACGTTGTTGAGGTTGACCTCAAGGGCGAGATAAAGAAGGTAAAAACAGGTGGTGGTCAGGAGTTTGAGGCCAAGGCTGTGATTTTGGCAACTGGCGCCGCCTACCGAGAGCTTGGGCTTCCCAAGGAAAAAGAGCTCTCTGGTCACGGCGTCAGCTGGTGTGCAACCTGCGATGGTTTCTTCTTCCGCGACAAAACGATTGCAGTGGTTGGCGGTGGCGACTCTGCAATGGAGGAGGCTAACTTCCTAACCAAGTTTGCCTCGAAGGTCTATGTGATTCACCGCCGCGACAGCCTAAAAGCTTCGAAGATCATGCAGCAAAGAAGCTTTGATAACCCAAAGATTGAGTTCATCTGGAACGCCGGGGTGGCCGAGCTCAAGGGCGACGCCAAACTAACCGGCGTTGTCCTGCAGGACACCCTGACCGGGGCCAAGCGGGATCTCGAGCTGGATGGCTTATTTATTGCAATCGGAAATGACCCGCGGGTCTGGCTGGTTGAGAATCAGGTAGAGCTAACACCGGAGCGCTTTATCAAGGTTGAGGGAAGGTCCTCCAAGACCTCACTACCAGGGGTTTTTGCCTGTGGCGATGTGATCGACCCAACCTATCGACAGGCGATTACGGCAGCTGGCTCAGGCTGTGTAGCGGCACTAGATGCCGAGCACTACCTAAGTTCGAAATAGGAGTAGTTATGCCAATCGACACCACAAGCGAAAAGTTCGAAGCGGATGTCTTGAAAAGTGACAAGCCAGTAATCGTTGATTTCTGGGCTGAGTGGTGTGGTCCGTGCCGCATGATTTCCCCAGTCCTGGCAGAGCTTGCCGAAGAGTACCGAGACAAGATCGTCGTAGCGAAGGTGAATGTGGACTTTGAGCCAGACCTCGCTGAGAAATACAACGTCACCGGAATTCCACTGCTGGGTGTTTTCAAAAACGGTGAAATGGTCAAGCAGCTGGTTGGTGCAAGACCAAAGGCAGCGCTTGTTTCTGAGCTTGCCGAGTTTCTGAGCTAGAAACCTAAACAAGAGCTAGACTCTGGGCTAAACCCAAAGGAGCGCAAATGGCTCAGTCGCGCCTGGAGCAAGGTTTCGATCTTTTCAAAGATGCCTACGCCCAGCGAGCCGAGAATCTCTCGGTGAGTGAAGTTCGCGCGCTGTTTGCCACTGTCTCTAGACCCGAGGTTGTCTCGCTGGCTGGTGGAATGCCGGATGTTTCTGCACTCGATAACGAGCTGATTAGAACTGCATTTGACTCACTGATGAAAAACCGCTCGCAGTTTGCTTTGCAGTATGGTCCAGGTCAAGGCGATGCGAAACTCAGAGAGCAAATTCTAGAAATAATGGCGCTGGAGGGAATTGCAGGTTCGGTCGAGAATCTAATGATTACTACCGGTAGCCAGCACGCACTCGAACTCATTGCCGATTTGTTTTTAGATCAGGGCGATGTTGCTTTGGTCGAGTCGCCAAGCTACGTTGGCGCGGTTGGAATTTTCAGACACAAAGAGGCCCATATCGAACACGTCTACACCGATAGTGATGGCATCTCACCAGAAGCGGTGGCGGAAGCAGCGGATCGCTTGATTGCCGATGGCAAAAAAGTAAAGCTGCTTTATTTGGTTCCAAACTTTGCCAATCCCTCTGGCGTTACTTTGTCAGAAGAGCGCAGAGACAAGTTAATTGCGGTTTGTAAAGAGCGTGGGATTTTGATTGTTGAAGACAATCCCTATGGTCTGCTCTACTTCGATGGTGCTCCACCAAAGGCTCTGCGGGCCAGGGATGCCGATAGCGTTGTTTACCTAGGATCGTTCTCAAAGATTCTCTCCCCCGGCCTGAGGGTTGGTTACGTTCTTGCGCCACCTGCCATCAGAGAGAAACTAATCCTCGCTAACGAATCAGCAATTTTGTCTCCTGCGACCTTTGCTCAGATGTTGATTTCTGAATACCTATCTATTTGTGATTGGCAAAAACAAATTGCTGATTACCGAGGTCTTTATAAAACCAAGCGCGATGCTGCGATCTGGGCACTAAACGAATATCTGCCGGATGTTGAAACAACTAAGCCAGCGGGTGGATTCTTTTTGTGGGTGAGCTTGCCTAGCGGAATTGATGGAAAGAAGATGCTGCCGATAGCCGTTGAAGAGCTCGTTGCCTACACGCCGGGCACCGCCTTTTATGGTGATGGCAGAGGGAAAGAATTTATTCGAGTTTGCTTCTCACACCCAACTGCCGACAATGTCAAAGTTGGAATTCAAAGACTCGCCAAGGCGATTGAGCGCTCGCGCTAATTACTTCTTCTGAATCTCGTCAGCGATTCTTCT
>CAZTLT010000061.1:0-6540 GCA_964614615.1 uncultured Aquiluna sp.
CGACCCCTTGACCCCCAGTCAAGTGCGCTACCAAGCTGCGCTACAGCCCGTCAATGAATGAAGTCTATTGGCTAATGAAGAATAGTTCTTCGCGTCAACGCTGTCGTCGCTCCCTGACCCGGACGCCTATCTCGACGGGTGAACCATCAAAACCATAAGTTTCACGAAGTTTTCGAATAATGAATCGGCGGTAACCAGCTTCTAAAAAGCCGGATGAGAAAACAACAAACTTGGGTGGTCGAGCGGCAGCTTGAGTGCCAAAGAGGATTCTCGGTTGTTTACCACCTCGAACCGGGTGAGGATTGGCAGCCTGCAACTCCTGTAAAAAGGCATTGAATTTCCCGGTTGGAATTCTCTTGTCCCAAGACTCCAATGCCAACTCCAAAGCAGGCACTAATTTCTCCATGTGTCTACCCGTTAGGGCGGAGATGTTGACTCGCGGCGCCCAATCCACGTGCGCTAAGTCTCTTTCTATTTCCTTCTCCAGATAGATTCTGCGTTCTTCATCTAGCTGATCCCACTTATTGAAGGCAAGCACCAAGGCACGACCTGAATCGAGTGCGAGCTGTACGATCCGGATATCGGCCTCGCTGATTGGCTCAGTTACGTCAAATAAGACAACCGCTACTTCGGCCCGCTCGAGGGCTGCCGCAGTTCGAAGGGCCGAGTAGAAGTCAGCTCCTTGTTGGCGATGCAGTCTTCTTCGAATCCCTGCGGTGTCGACAAAACGCCAAACTTTTCCCGCAATTTCAACCTGCTCATCTACTGGATCTCGAGTTGTCCCAGCAACATCGCTGACCACCGCCCGGTTGGTACCAGTTGCCTTATTCAGTAGCGAAGACTTACCAACATTTGGTCTTCCGATCAGAGCAACTCGTCTAGGGCCTACGTATTCATCGGCCGCAACCGCGGAAGTTTTTGGCAAGACACTCAACGCCTTATCCAGCAGGTCAGCAACACCTCGTCCGTGTAGAGCAGAAACTGCGTAAGGCTCTCCCAGTCCAAGAGACCAAAGGCTAGCAACCTCGGGCTCTTG
Organism: uncultured Aquiluna sp.; assembly: GCA_964614615.1. GTDB lineage: Bacteria > Actinomycetota > Actinomycetes > Actinomycetales > Microbacteriaceae > Aquiluna. Next base: position 1,037 of record CAZTLT010000061.1, read on the forward strand.
GTGCGCATCGTCAATCTTGTTTGCAACCAACAGCACCGGCTTGCCACTAGCCCTGAGCATTCGAACGACTTCCTCGTCCGACTGCGTTGCACCTACCATCGCATCCACGACAAACAAAACAGCGTCAGCCAACTCGACAGCCACCTCTGCCTGTTGAGCGACAGACAAATCCAACCCCTGAGCCGCAATGTCCCAGCCGCCCGTGTCGACCAGGGTAAAGGGGCGCCCATTCCACTCAGCTTTATATGCGACTCGATCCCGGGTAATGCCGGGCTCATCCTGCACAACGGCTTCGCGGCGACCAAGAATTCGATTTACCAGCGCTGATTTACCAACGTTGGGCCTACCAACTACCGCCAAAACGGGTGGAGATGGAATGTAAGTGCCTGGCTCGCTTTCACCTAACTCAAGTTCAAGCAGGTCTAAATCATCGGGCTCAAGTTCAAACTCGGACAGCTCTTCTTTCAACTGCGGAATCATGTCGCCTTGCTCAGACATTTCTCACCGCCCTAATTGCTTCAACTAGGGCCTGCACGCTCTGTTCAAAATCAAGATTGCTCGTGTCAAGAAGTTTTACTCCCTCAGCAGGAGTCATAAAGTCCGCTACCGCAGAGTCAGAGTTGTCTCTGGAGAGAATGTTTTCTGGAGCCTCAGTTTGATCTTTCGCTCGTCGGCTAAGGCGAACGTCCTCGGAGGCAGTCAACAGGATTCGAACTTGGGCAGTAGGAGCGACAACAGTAGTAATGTCCCGGCCCTCAACGATGATTCCGGGTCTTTCGCAGGCGTTGATTCGGTTCCTTGCATCCGACTTCTGAAGATCGCGGACTCTGCCGTCGCGGGCAATTGGTCGAACCCACTCAGCCACCTCAGCGCTTCTGATTTCAAATGACACGTCTTGGCCCGACAATTCAACTTTTGACAGCTCAGGATCTAGCGATATTTCATACTCGAATTCAGCGAGGGCAGCATCGAGGCTGCCCAGCCTGTTGGCCAAAATAGCCATCGCTCGATAACCCGCACCCGTGTCCAGAAAACCGAAGCCAAGTCGGCGAGCAGCCTCTCTGCAAACACTTGACTTTCCCGACCCTGCCGGCCCATCAACCGCTACGACAAATTCGCTCATTACACAATCCGCCAGCCATTATCGGTTAGTTGCTTGGCAAGTTGCTGTGCTGAAGCAGGATCAATTTGAATTTCTACTAAGCCAATTGGCGCACCCGGAGAATGCTCAAGCTTGAGATCTTCGATGTTGACACCAATTTCACCGATGAAAGTTAGTAGTGATGCAAGAGCACCGGGGCTGTCATCGATAACTATGGTCAGCTGCTGGTAGCTGACAAACTTGCCACCGTGTTTGCCTGGAATCCGAGCAATTCCAGCGTTGCCTCGCTCCAATAGTGAATTTATTCTGGCCAGTGCGCCAGCTTCTGAGAGATTATGGAATGAAGTCTCAATGAGCTCTAAATCTTCTCTCAGCTTGCTAATCAGTGGAGTAATAGCGGCAGCATTCTGCGAGAGGATTTGCATCCAAAGATTTGGATCACTCGCTGCAATTCTTGCGGTATCGCGTAGACCTTGACCAGTGAGGTTCAGCTCACTTTCCTGCCCCTCTAACAACCTCGCTGCCAGCAGCGACGCCACCAGCTGAGGAAGGTGAGAAACCAATGCCACGGCTCGATCATGCTCACTCGCACTCATCAGAATTGGTAGCGATCCGATTTTCAACGCTAAATCCTTTAGTAAATCAATTGCTTCAGCGGATGAATTTTCGGTTGGCGTAATCACCCACGGGCGAGCAAAGAACAAATCGGCGCGTGCACTACCAGGCCCACCTTTTTCTCTTCCTGCCATCGGGTGCGAGCCGATGTAGCGACTGGCATCTTTGCCAGCGAGTTCAGCAACCCGAGAGTGTATTTCAGTCTTAACGCTGGCAGTGTCAGTAACTACTGCCTTGGGATGTTTGGCTAATTGTTCTGCAACAACTTCGGCTGTTGTGTCTGGTGGAACACATACGATAACCAGTTCTGGTTCTTCGGATGCCTCCTCGCCCGCTCCATACTCAATCGCCAAACGCAAATTGGCTTTGGAATGATCGCTAAGGCCCGCTTTGATCCCGTGCCGCGCAAGCGCAAGCCCGAGGCTAGTTCCAATTAGACCAGTCCCGACAATCTTGATAGCGCCGAGTCTCACTGTGCTAGATCAGTCCGCAGAGCTTGCGCACCCCGCAAATAAACATGCGTGATTGCACTTCTTGGTTTATCGGTCTCAGCATGCAGCATTAGACGGATGACTCTTGGCATAGCTCCAGTTACATTCATCTCAACTGAGCACATCAAGGGGACATCTCCCAGGCCAAGCTCTCTCGCAGCCAGAGCTGGAAATTCACTAACCACGTCTGGGGTTGCAGTGAACCAAATGGAAATCAAATCGCCAGTTTCTAGCTGATTTTCATGCATTACTTTGGTTACCAGCTCAGCTGTTGACTTGAGTAAATGGGTGCGCTCATCACTATCAAGTTGGATTGCTCCCCTGATCGCACGAACGGCCATGGTGGTTAACTCAATTCTTTGACTTGCTAGCAGCGCTCAATAATGAGCTAACCTCAAGTTTACTCAGCTCGCGGTATTGTCCAGGCTTCAGATTTCCAAGCCGCAGCGGGCCAAAGCTCTTGCGTGTTAGCTCAATGACGGGATGCCCTACGGCCTCCAGCATTCTGCGGACAATTCGGTTTTTGCCGCTGTGCAGGACAATCTCCACTAGCGATTCCAGGGCATTTTGATCAAGCAAGTGAACTCTGTCCGCCTTTTGAAGGCCATCTTCCAGCTCTACCCCGTCCAGCAGCATTTGCAGTTGAGCTTTCTGAATTTTGCCAGCTACCTTGGCCACATACAACTTCTCAACGCCGAAACTAGGATGAGCGAGCTGATTTGCCAACTCTCCGTCATTAGTCATCAAGATCAGCCCGGAGGTCTCGGAATCCAGGCGACCGACATTGAACACTCGGTCAAAGCCCTGAAAAAAATCGGCTAGGCACGGCCGGCCATACTCATCGCTCATGGTTGAGATGATGTTTTTCGGTTTATGAAAAGCCAGATACACCCGTTCTGGGTCGAGCTGAACTGGTCGTCCATCAACCATCACCGAGTCCTTGGCAGGATCAACTCGACTTCCAAGCTCTCTGACTACTTTCCCATTTACCTTGACTCGTCCAGCCAGCATCATTTCCTCCGCCTTGCGACGAGAGGCAATGCCTGCTATGGATAGTGCTTTTTGAAGGCGGATTTCTTCGCTAGTCAAGCTGATCCTGGTTTGGCAGGTGGGGGCTGACAGGTGGTAATTCGGAAAGAGAGTTAATGCCCAAGTTTTCCAGCAGTGTTTCGCTGGTCCCAAACATCACCGAGCCCGTTTCATTATCTGTGTAAAGCTCAGTCACGAGTCCGCGTGAAAGCAATGTCCTTACAACTGAATCCACGTTCACTCCACGAATTGAGGAAATCTCTCCACGTGAGATGGGCTGTCTGTAAGCAATAACTGCCAGAGTTTCCAGTGCAGCCTGCGATAACTTTGCTGGATTTTCATTTGCTACTAATTGACGAACTCCCCAGTCATGGGATTGTCGAACATAAAAACGCCAACCTCCACCAACTTCTCTAAGCTCAAACCCGCGACCTAAGCCCTCATGCGCCTGGTCGTAATCTTCTTTTAGGGCTTCGAGCTCACGCCTAACATCGTTGATTGGTGCTTCCAGAGCTCCGGCTAAAGTGACCATCGACAGAGGTGTTTCAGCAATAGTCAATATTGCCTCCAGCGCTCCGCGCAGCGCTAAATCATTTGTCATAGTCAACACCTAATCCGTCAAGTTGATGGAAGTCAAAAGATTCCGCTTCCCAGCTGAGAGTAATTTCACCAAATGGCGTGGGCTGGAGAACCCCAATGGCACCAATTCTATAAAGTTCGAGGATTCCTAAGAATCTTGCAACGAACTCGGCTCGCTCCTTGGTGTCAGCAATTAGCTGGAGGAAGGTAAGTGTCTTGGCGGTACGAAGTCGCTCAACGATAATTCCAACCTGCTCGCGGATAGAAACTTTTGAGGCATGAAGGTGGGTCAGCCCAACGCTGGGAATTTCCTTTGGTGTAAATGCAGACAGCGCCAGCATATGAAACTCATCTAGAGTTGTGTCCCACTTCAGCTCCGGCCGAAGATTCCGATACTGCTCTTCTAACCGGACTGCTCTGGGAACACGCTTTGATTCCATTTCGAAGGCAGTGTTAAACCAAGCCGATAGTTCCTTGAAAGCTCGATATTGCAATAAACGAGCAAACAGTAGATCTCTCGCCTCTAACAGAGCGACGTCTTCGCTATCGACCAGTTCGCCCTGCGGGAGTAAGCTGGCGAGTTTTAAGTCCAAAAGGGTTGCTGCAACCACTAGAAATTCACTGGCTGTATCAAGTTCTTTTTTGGAATCAAGCTGTTTTACATACTGCAAGAATTCGTCTGTTACCTTAGCCAGTGCTACCTGGGTGATGTCTAGTTCGTGACGCCCAATTAGAGTCAGCAGTAAATCGAACGGGCCCTCAAAATTATCTAGTTGAAGCTGGAAATCAACCTCAGACTCAAGCTGCACAGCCACGCGATATCAGCTCTCTTGCTATTCGACGGTAGTCATCAGCAGCCTCGGAGGATGATGCAAAAACTGTAATTGGCTTCTTGGCAACCGTGGCGTCGGGGAACTTCACGGTGCGATTGACAGCCGTGTCAAAAACCTTGCCCGGAAATGCCTCCTGCAATCGATCCAAGACTTCGCGAGAATGCAAGGTCCGAGGGTCATGCAAAGTGGCAATGAGACCATCAAGCTCCAGCAGTGGATTGGTGCGAGCCTTTACCTTTTCGATTGTTTGAATCAAGAGCGCAACACCGCGAAGGGCAAAGAACTCCGTTGCCATAGGCACCAACACTCCGTGAGCTGCCGTGAGGGCATTTACGGTTAATAGACCCAGTGAGGGCTGGCAATCAATGAAGATTACGTCGTAATCGTTCTTCACCTTCTTGAGGATATTGTCTAAAACTCGCTCTCGGCCCATTTCAGTCACCAAGTGCATCTCAGCAGCCGAAAGGTCAATGTTTGCTGGGATGATGTCTAAATTCTTGACCTCAGTCTTTTGGATAACAGATTTTGGATCTTTGCTGGTGTCCATGATTAGGTCATAAATCGTTGGCCCATCTTGGACCTCGGAGGCTAGATTCACAGACAGTGCACCCTGTGGATCAAAGTCAACCACCAATACTTTTCTGCCGTATTCGGCCAGCGCAGCCGCTAGAGAAATTGTGGTGGTGGTTTTACCAACACCACCCTTTTGATTACACATAGCAATTACCCGAGCGGGGCCATGACTTGTGAGCTTGGGTGGGGTGGGGAAAGATTTGCCTGTAATCTCCACCGTTACCTCCCTGATTTGCCTCTAGCCTACCCCCGAGCGCGCGGATGGGCTGAAGCGTAGACCTG
>CAZTLT010000062.1:0-6447 GCA_964614615.1 uncultured Aquiluna sp.
GCAGGGCTGAGTGTTTATGTAACTGGGCCAGAAGCATTCCTAAAAGACGTTGGTTCAATTTTTGAAGGCGCAGACTTTTTGTTACTCGCCTTCACAGCTGGTGTAGTCGCGCTGCTACTACTTATTACCTACCGTTCACCAGTTCTCTGGTTGATTCCACTGGCAGTGGTTGGAACGGCAGATGGAATGGCCGGAATTTTGGCTAGGAGAGCAGCTGACGCATTTGGATTCAATCCGGACGCATCCGTCACAGGCATCTTGTCGGTCTTGGTGTTTGGTGCAGCGACCAACTATGCGCTTTTGTTGATTGCTCGCTACCGCGAAGAACTGCTGAGCCACGAAGATCGACGCGAGGCCATGCGAATCGCTATTCGCGGTGCTGGACCTGCGATTTTGGCATCAGGTTCAACGGTTGCCGTTGCGCTTGCGTTACTTCTGCTTGCTGAAATTGAAGGTCGCCAGGTGCTAGGACTGGTTTCTGCGGTTGGCATCGTGGTTGCCATGATTGCTGGCTTGCTGGTTCTGCCAAGCGCGCTAGTGGTATTTGGCCGCTGGATCTTCTGGCCGTTTGTGCCAAAGGTTGGCGGTAAGAACCCTTACGACAAGTCAATCTGGACCAAGCTAGGTAAGGCTGTCTCCAAGAAGCCAATTGCGGTCGCTGCTATTGGTGTGGCGATTTTGGGTGGTTTGGCCTCTGGCGGTCTTGGCATCAAAAACGGCCTTAGCGCTACCGAAATCTTCATTGAAAAGCCTGAAGCTGTGCTGGGGCAGGAAGTATTGGCCGATGCATTCCCAGCCGGTAGTGCAGCGCCGACTTACGTAATCGTCAGCAAGGAATACGCTGCCGAGGCTAAGCAGCTGGTCGATATTGATGGGGTTGCTGAAATTAACGAGGGATCTTCAAACGACAAGTATCAGGAGTTCCAGTTGGTCTTGGATGCGGAACCTGAGTCGACTGAGGCGCTGCAGCTGATTCGAGACTTGCGAACCGAGCTGGATGCTTTGCCAGCAGAAGCGGTCGCTGTGGTTGGTGGTCAGGATGCAACGACCTTGGATGTTACCGATGCAACAAATCGCGATCAAGCACTGCTAGTGCCGCTGATTTTGATTTCGGTATTCCTGATTCTCATATTGCTCTTGAGATCGCTTGCCGCACCTGTCTTCTTGATGATTGCAGTGGTGGGTTCATTCTTCTCCGCAGTTGGAGCAAGCTGGCTGATATTCCAATACATCTTTGGGTTCCCAGCGCTTGATCTGACGGTTCTTATCTTGGCCTTCTTGTTCCTGGTTGCACTGGGTGTTGACTATTCGATATTCCTGGTTACTAGAGCGCAAGAGGAAGCTCACAAGCTTGGAACCCGCGAGGGAATGAAGAAGGCGCTGGGTGCCACCGGTGGCGTGATTACCTCCGCGGGAATTTTGCTGGCAGCGGTGTTCGCGGTGCTGGGAGTGCTACCTCTCATTGCCCTTGCCCAGGTTGGAACAATTGTCGGAATTGGTGTGCTACTTGACACATTGCTGGTAAGAACCGTGATTGTCCCCGCTATAGCTTTCATCACGGGCAAGAAGTTCTGGTGGCCAAGGAAGGAATTCGCCGACTAAAGCTTGGTTGCTTTAGAGGCGAATCCAGGCAACCTGGTCGTGCTCCAGCACTCCTTCGATTGTTAGATCGTGCTGGGTAGTGACCAGTAGTTCACCCGCAGGAAGTGCAATTGGACTTCCAAAGTTGGCAACTACCCGAACGCCTGAATTATCAAACACCAACGTTGAGTCGTCGCAAAGTTCTTCGACCCATTTGAGTTCTCCAAGGCCCAGCTTGAATTCTTTTCTGACTTTCAAAAGCCTGCGGTAGAGCTCAAGCGTGGAACCTGCGACACCCGCTTGCTCACTTCTGGCATAGCGACGGTAGTTTTCGGGCTGTGGTAACCAGCTCTTGCCCGTTTTGTTGAATCCATAGGCGGGGGCATCAGCTTCCCAAGGAATAGGCACTCGGCAACCATCTCGCCCAACTCGATCACCATTTGTTCTAAAGAAGGTGGGATCTTGTCGATACTTGGCTTCCAGGGTGGTGTGCTCAGGAAGACCGAGCTCCTCGCCCTGGTAGAGATACGAGCTGCCAGGAAGAGCAAGCATGAACGCAGTTGCAGCTCTACCAACTCGCTGACCTCTCGCCTCATCAGGTTGAGGATAGTTTGGACCAATGCCATCTCCCTGCTTTGGAATTTCGTCGTATGCAAGACGCGTGACGTGGCGAATGACATCGTGATTTGAAAGAACCCAAGTGCTAGGAGCACCAACCTGTCCAAATTCATAGATTGACTCATCGACAACGCGACGCAAGTCGGCGCATCGCCACTGAGTTCCTAGGTAAGCAAAGTTAAAAGTTTGGTGATACTCATCAGGACGAACCCACTTAGCCATTTTCTTTAGCGGAAGAATCCATGCCTCGGCTACCATTGCTCGATCTTCGTACTCGTCAGAGACTTTTCGGAATCCTCGGATGATTTCATGGACGCCATCTTGACCCCAGAACGGATGTGGCTTCTCTTCAGTTGGTTCAGAGTCAGAACCGGTCATCGAGGTTGAGATTTCTTCGATGTCGGGAAGACCTTCTTCTTTTATTAGCGAATGAGCAACATCTACACGGAATCCATCGACTCCGCGATCAAACCAGAAACGCAGTACGTCATGGAAGAACTCAATAACTTTCGGATTGTTCCAATTGAAATCAGGTTGCGATGAATCAAAGATGTGAAGGTACCACTGGCCATCATCAATTTGAGTCCAAGCATTTCCACCAAATACCGAAGGCCAGTTGTTTGGTGGAGTGTTACCGTCTTTACCCTCGCGGAAGTGATACATGTCTCTTTCAGCAGAACCCTTACCGGCCTTCAGAGCTGCTTGGAAGAGTGGGTGCTGATCAGAAGAGTGATTTGGTACTAGGTCAATGATTACTCGGATTCCCAGCGAGTGTGCTTTGGCCAATACGGCATCAAAATCGGCCAGGGTTCCAAAGAGCGGATCAATGTCTTTGTAATCGGAAACGTCATAGCCAGCATCTTTTTGAGGAGACTTGAAAAAGGGCGAGAACCAAATAGCGTCCACGCCAAGTTCCTTCAGGGAGTCCAAGCGCTCCAGCACGCCAAGTAGGTCGCCCATTCCATCACCATTGCCATCGGCGAAAGATCGGGGGTAAATCTGGTAAATGACGGCGTGACGCCACCAGCTCTCATCTGCGTGCATGATGAGCCTTTCCTGCAAGTTTTCCGTAAAGGCTTTCAGTATTTTTCCTCAGCCATGCATAGGTTATTGGCTTGATTCCGCCTACTTTAAGGCGGTTTATGGATTTGTTACGAACTTTTTTTCAGGTCCAAGTTTGTAAACGATTACAGAGTCCTACATTCTTATCACGTCGAAATTGCTCGACGCGCTAAGGAGAAAAATGAAGATCAAGAAAATTCTTGGTTTGGGAGTAGTCGTAGGCCTTGCAGCATCGACGCTGCTGGGCACGCTTCCTGCCAATGCAGAAGACAAAGTAATCACTGTTTGGGCTGACGAGACTCGTGGTCCTGCACTATCCAAGGCTTTGGGCAGCTTGGCTGACCAGACCGAGGGTGAGTGGGCAACTGGTTACAAGATCAAAGTTGTTGCATACTCCAGCTTTGATGCTTTGAAGGAAGCTCTAGACAAGGCAACAGCAAGCACTGGACCAGATGTAATTATCGGTGCCAATGACTGGGTTGCAACTGGTGTGAAGAACGGCAAGATTGCCCCAATCACTCTTCCAGCATCTGTGCGCAGCAACTACACAACCAATGCGCTAAACGACCTGCGCTACCAGGGCAAGTTGTATGGAATTCCAATTTCCATGAACAACACTGCGATGCTAGTGAACACCAAACTAACTGGTGGCAAGAAGCCTGCGACATTTGGAGAAATGGTTGACTTCTACAAGAAGAACAAGACCTCCAAGAAGCTATCTGCTGGTCTTTGTGTAGCTGGTGGAGGTATGTCATTCGGAGCTATTGGAGTATTCAATGCTTTGGGTGGATCACCATACGTTGTCAGCTCTAGTGGAGTTGTTTCAACTACTAGAGACCCAATCAATGTCACTGCAATGACCGCTAACGTCAAGAGATTCCTGCTTGAGAGCAACGGCAAGAGCAACGGATTCTTCCCAGCTAGCGACACCGGATGTAAGGACAACTTCCTTGCAGGCAAGGTTCCTTACGCAGTTATCGGTAACTGGGAGTGGAAGTCATACGTTGACAAGGGCTTCAGCATGGATGACCTAGTGTCAGTTCCTGGTATTAACAGAAACACATTTGGAAGGTCATTCGCCAGCGTTTCTGGCGCGATGCTAACTACCTACGCTGAAACCAATGGAAATGCAACGGGAGCTAAGTCGTTCCTGACTAACTTCTTTGGTTCTGCAACTGGTGTAGTTCTATACGCACGCTACGAGCAGCGTCCACCAGCCCACAAGGGCGGTGCTGGCGCGGTATCTGATGGTGCTAAGGCATTCTCCAGAACCGGAAACCAGGCTGGTATGCCACAGATCGGTGACATCCTAGGCAACTCTGCCGGAGGAAAGAACTACTGGGATGCACTACCTGCTTACTGGACTGCAGTCCTTACCGAAGGCAAGGATGTTGCAGCTGAGACTAAGAAACTCAACACACTTCTAAAGAAGAACGTTGTTGAGGGCGCTAAGTCCCTTAAGTAACTAACAAGTTGTTTGGTGTGCTGCTGGCAATAGCTAGCAGCACACCAACGACTTTTATACTGAGAAATAAATGAAGCTAATCAGCGGCCGGCCCCTTGCAGTAATTGCGAAGGTTATTTTTGTTGCCATTGCCCTTTCGATTTTGGGGATGCTCGCGATTAGCGCTTTTGCGTCAGGGGAATATGCAATAGCGGGGTTCCTAGCCCTGAGCATGCTGGCTATTGCGATTGTTTATCTGACAAATGTGTCGGTTCCCCTAAAGTTCTTTGTTCCTGGAATCCTTTTTCTTATTGGTTTTGTAATTATTCCGATTGTTTATACAGTCGCAATGTCAGGATTCCAATATCGGACAGGAAATTACATTTCTAAGCCTGAGGCCCTCGATAGAGTTCGTGCTCTAGGTGTCGTTCAGGATGAGTCGATGACTACATATGACGTTACCGTCGGACGAACCGATTCAGGCGATCTTGCCCTTTTGGCCACCGATTACATGGAAGGAAGCTACTTCATATCGGACGAAGATTCGAAAACTGAAATTTCGCCTGACTCAGTGACGCTAAATGAATTTGAGGTAGCAATCGCAGCGCCGGGCTTCACCGCTTTGCCTTCGGACGAATTAGCACAATTGGATTCAGAACTAACGGGTCTTCGATTCTTTGCTGAAGATAATTACTACCTAGTTCTTGAAGGTTTCGAAGTTGCATCTCTATACACACAAGTCTTGGAATATAACGCCGCTACAGATGAATTAGTTAATGTCCAAACAGGCGCAATCTACAAGGACAACGGTAGGGGCAATTATGCCAATGTGGATGACCCTGAGGATATTTTGATACCAGGGTGGCGCTCTCCCGTTTGGTTTGAAAATTACGCAAAACTTCTTGCCGATCCAAAGGTTCGAGAACCATTCATCGGCGTATTTATATGGACGGTAGTTTTTGCCTTCCTGACAGTGCTTACACAGTTTGCATTTGGCTTACTGCTTGCCTTAGCTCTCAATAAGCCGATTCGAGGTCGAAGGGCCTACCGAATCATCTTGATTCTTCCCTACGCGATTCCAAGCATCATGAGTATTTTGGTGTGGGCTGGAATGTTCAATACGGAATTTGGAGCTATCAATGCATTGCTCGGACAGCAAATCGCCTGGTTCCTGGATCCTAATTTCGCTAGGGCTGCCGTGATACTTGTGAACCTCTGGCTAGGGTTCCCTTACTTTTATTTGGTTTCCAGCGGATCGCTTCAAGCGATTCCATCGGATTACTCTGAGGCAGCAGCAATTGACGGCGCTTCGCCTAGGCAAATTTTCTGGCAGATAACCTTGCCGCTTCTGCTGAAAATTCTGACTCCGCTACTAATCGCTTCATTCGCTTTCAACTTCAATAACTTCAATTTGATTTATCTATTGACTGGTGGTGGTCCGAGAGCTGCCTTGGATGGAGAGATTGCTGGTGCAACTGACATTCTGATCAGCTACACATATCAGATTGCTTTTGGTTCGAACATTCAGGACCTTGGTCTAGCTAGTGCAATTTCGGTTGTGATCTTCTTGATTGTTGCCGCAATCTCTCTTTACGGTGTTAGAAAATCGAAAGTATTGGATGAATTCGTATGAAAAAGTGGCTAAAAGATAATTTGTGGCGGCACGCGGTGGCGCTATTCGCGGTCTTGTTCGCACTGTTTCCGATTTACATGGTCATAATTTCGTCTCTTAATCCAACTGG
>CAZTLT010000063.1:0-6323 GCA_964614615.1 uncultured Aquiluna sp.
CGCAGCGCGGACTGACCGTTGCCAATAAGCCTGACTCTTACGACATCTGCTTTATCCCAGAAGGTGATACCAGAGAGTGGCTTAGAGAATTTGTCGACAGTGAACCTGGAAAAATCATTGATCAAAGCGGTGAAGTGGTTGGCGAACATGATGGACATGTTGGTTTCACGATTGGTCAGCGCAAGGGTTTGAGGCTTGGCAGACCTGCCAAGGATGGCAAGCCAAGATATGTTCTTGAGATAAGACCCAAGACTAAAGAGGTTGTGGTTGGCCCTGAAGAAGCCCTAGCAATATCTGAATTGGCTGGCTCACGCTTTTCTTGGTGCGGCAAGGAACCAACTAACCCCAGCTCGTTTTTTGACTGTGAGGTGCAGGTGAGGGCGCACGCCGAATCTGTTCCTGCCAGGGCTGCATTAATCGATTCAGAGCTGGTTATCCAGCTCCATCAACCCCTCTATGGAGTGGCACCTGGTCAGACCGCAGTTCTGTATCAAGGAAGCAGAGTGCTTGGTCAAACCACCATTGACCGAACAAAGAGTAAAGCCGCAGTAAATGTCTAGCGTTGAGCGAATCGAAGAGCTGCGCCTGCTCATTGCTCGCTATCGCGACGCGTACTACAACCAAGACCAATCTTTGGTCTCTGACAAGGAATATGACGAGTTAGAGCGAGAGCTTCGCAAGCTAGAGCTCGAGCATCCAGAATTCGCGGAAGATTCACCTGCAGCAAAAGTGGGAGCTAGGGCTGGTGAACTCTTTGCTCAGCACCCACACCTTGAACGAATGTTGAGTCTTGACAACGTATTTTCTGAGGAAGAATTCCTCGCTTGGGCGGAACGGGTAGGTGGAGGTCCTTTCCTTTGCGAACCCAAGATTGATGGCCTAGCCATTTCATTGACTTATCAGCGAGGTGTATTGGTGTCGGCTGCTACCCGCGGCGATGGCGAGATCGGGGAGGACGTTACCGCTAATGTCAGAACTATTCAGTCAATTCCGCACAAGCTAAAGGGCAAAAATCACCCTGACACCATCGAAGTTCGCGGCGAAGTCTTCTTTGCGCTGTCTGATTTTGAAGCGCTGAACGCCTCAATTGTCGCAAGTGGTGGTAAGCCATTTGCAAATCCGCGCAACTCTGCTTCCGGCTCTCTGAGACAGAAAGACCCTGCTATCACAGCGAGCAGGCCACTTCGCATGTTGGTCCATGGATTTGGTGCCTGGCAGGGGGAGCTAGATCACCAATCAGATGTTTACGAGCTGCTCAGCTCATGGGGGTTACCAACCACTTCTCGCTATCAAGTTCTGTCATACGCTGCTGCCGCCTACGGATTTATATCCAGACTAGAAAAAGACCGCCACAGCATTGAGCACGAAATCGATGGCGTAGTCATTAAAGTCGATGAGCTTTTAAGGCAGAGACAACTAGGTACTACCTCTAGAGCGCCACGCTGGGCAATTGCCTACAAATACCCGCCTGAGCAGGTCAACACCAAGCTGCTCGATATCCGGGTTTCGATTGGAAGAACCGGAAGGGCAACCCCTTTTGCTGTTTTAGCGCCGGTAAGAGTGGCGGGCAGTGAAGTTGAGTTTGCGACCTTGCACAACGCCGATCAGGTTTCGGCCAAAGGAATCATGATTGGCGACACTGTCGTGCTGAGAAAAGCGGGCGATGTCATTCCGGAAATTCTTGGTCCGGTGGTAGCGCTGCGCTCAGGCAAAGAAAAGAAGTTTGTAATGCCAAAGAACTGCCCCGAGTGCGACAGCAAACTAGCACCCGCCAGCGAGGGCGATGTTGATTTACGTTGTCCAAATTCCAAAAGCTGTCCAGCTCAGCTCAGAGAGCGTATTGCCTATATCGGTTCAAGATCGGTTCTGGACATCGAAGCCCTCGGGTATGTTTCTGCAACTGCTTTGACTCAACCACTGGAGCCTGCCAAGGCTCCAATTCAGTCAGAAGCGGACCTATTCGACCTGACGATTGAAAAGCTATTGCCTATTAGGGCCTACGTGCTTGATCCAGATACAGGCCTGGCCAAGCACGAGGCTGATGGAACGCCAAAAGTCGTCGACTTTTTTAGAAAGAAGGACGGCACTGCAGCTGAAGTTGCTTCCAAATTACTCAAGAATCTCGAGGAAGCCAAAACCAAAGAGCTTTGGCGAATTTTGGTTGCGCTATCCATTCGACACGTCGGACCCGTTGCCGCTAGAGCACTTTGCGATCACTTTGGCTCAATCGCTGCAATCTTCAGCGCTAGCGAAAGTGAGCTGGCGGAAGTTGAAGGAGTTGGGCCAACTCTTGCTAAATCAATTGTTGATTGGTGGGATGAAAAGTGGCATCGGGAAATTATTGATCGCTGGCAAAAGGCTGGAGTTCAATTGGCAATTCCGGGGCATGGCGGACCTGGCTCGGTCAAGCGCGAGGGAGTTTTCTCAGGGCTAACCATTGTTGTGACGGGAACTCTCACCACGCTCAGTCGTGATGAGGCGGAAGCTCGAATCATCGCGGAGGGCGGCAAAGCAGCCTCGTCAGTATCAAAGAAGACTTCCTTTGTGGTGGCGGGCCCTGGAGCGGGCTCCAAGCTGGCCAAAGCCGAGGAACTCGGGGTGGAAGTCATCGATGAACAGGGCTTTCTTTCAAGGCTCCCAAAGCCAAACTAGACTTATCTTTTCGACTCAATGGAAAGACCCCCAATGTCTGAAGTAACGCCTGACCTCGTGCGCCACCTAGCGTCGCTAGCCAGAATTTTGGTCACGGAAGAGGAAGTCAACAAGCTAACCGGGGAACTGAGTGTGATTGTCGAAGCAGTTGCCTCGGTCAATAAGGCCGTCTCAGGCGATGTCGTTCCAACTAGCCACCCAATTCCTATGAGCAACGTTTTTCGAGAAGACGAGATCCTCCCTTCGCTATCACAGGCTGAAGCGCTAAGTGCTGCCCCTGACAGTGCCGAGGGTCGCTTCAAGGTGCCGGCAATTTTGGATGAGGAGTAAGCATGAGCGAACTTGTTCACAAAACTGCCGCTGAACTGGCAGCTTTGATTGCGACTAAAGAAGTATCTTCGGTTGAGGTCACAGCCGCATTCTTTGATAGAAGCGAAGCACTCAATCACAAAACTTTTTCTTACTTGCATCTCAATCGCGAAACAGCGCTGGCTGCAGCAAAGAAAGCCGATCAGGACCTGGCAAGTGGCAAGACTCACTCACCACTGCACGGCGTTCCTATTGCGGTGAAGGATGTCTTGGTTACCAAGGATGCTCCGACGACTGCCGGCTCAAAGATTCTTGAGGGTTGGGTGCCGCAGTATGACGCAACCGTGGTGGTAAAACTCCGCCAGGGTGGATTGCCAATACTTGGTAAGACCAACATGGATGAATTTGCGATGGGATCATCCACTGAATATTCGGCATACGGTCCATCCCGCAATCCTTGGGACCTTCAGCGCATTCCAGGCGGATCAGGTGGAGGATCATCCTCCGCGGTTGCCGGCAAGCTAGCTCCGCTTGCTATCGGAAGCGATACCGGTGGTTCGATTCGTTATCCGGCTGCCGTCACTGGTTCGGTTGGTACCAAGCCAACCTATGGCGCTGTTTCCCGATACGGCGTTATTGCGCTTGCTTCGTCTCTTGATCAGATTGGCCCGGTTACTAACACAGTCTCAGATGCTGCGCTATTGCAGGATGTGATTAGCGGGCATGATTCAAAAGACTCCACTTCACTGCCTAATTCGCTTGGTTCGATGGCTGAAGCTGTTCGAACGGCTGATTTCAAGGGATTGAAAGTTGGTGTCGTCAAGCAACTAAGTTCTGACGGCTTCCAAGCTGGTGTCAAAGAGTGCTTCCAGGACACCATCAACAAACTCATCGCTAACGGCGTCGAAATCATTGAGGTGGATTGCCCCAGTTTTGAATACTCGGTTGCTGCTTATTACCTGATTCTTCCAGCCGAGGCCAGCTCAAACTTGGCTAAGTATGACTCGGTCAGATTTGGAATGCGAGTAATGCCCGATGGGAATCCAACTATCGAGCGAGTAATGGCTGCCACCAGGGAAGCCGGATTCGGACCCGAGGTAAAGCGCCGAATTATTCTCGGAACCTATGCGCTCTCATCGGGTTACTACGATGCCTACTATGGCTCGGCGCAGAAGGTAAGAACGCTAATTCAGCAAGATCTTGCTAATGCTTTTGCCAAGGTGGATGTGCTGCTAACACCAACTGCGCCAACCACAGCTTTCAAGATTGGTGAGAAGGTCAACGACCCACTCGCCATGTATCTAAACGACATCGCCACCATTCCGGCTAACCTGGCTGGAATTCCAGGCATCTCGGTCCCCAACGGTCTTGCCAAAGAGGATGGTTTGCCCTCGGGCGTTCAGATTCTGGCTCCGGCGATGCAGGACGCCAAGGCCTATCGCGTAGCGGCACTAATTGAAAACCTCTATAAGCAGCAGTGGGGCGGTTATCTCATTAGCCAGGCGCCTGATTTGGAGGCTCTAAATGTCTAAAGATCAGCTAATGCCTTACGAGCAGGCTATTGAACAGTTTGAAGTTGTCATTGGCCTAGAAGTCCATGTCGAGCTAAACACCAAGAGCAAAATGTTCTGTGGTTGCAAAAATGAATTTGGATCTGAACCAAACACCAACGTCTGTCCAATTTGCATTGGCCTGCCAGGAGCGCTGCCTGCGGTCAATAAGAAGGCGGTTGAGTCGTCGATAGCGATTGGCCTGGCGCTTGGCTGCGATATTGCCAAAACCTGTCGATTTGCCAGGAAAAACTACTTCTACCCAGACCTAGCTAAAAACTTCCAAACCTCTCAGTATGACGAGCCGATTGCCTTTGGCGGCAAGCTGACAATTGAGATTGCTGATGGAAAGACCTTCGATGTTGAAATTGAGCGAGCCCACATGGAGGAAGATGCTGGGAAACTCACTCACGTGGGTGGCGCCACCGGTCGCATTCACGGGGCCGATTTCTCCCTGGTCGACTACAACCGTGCTGGCGTACCGCTAGTCGAAATTGTCACCAAGCCAATCTTTGGAGCGGGGGATAAAGCACCTGAACTAGCGGCTGCCTACGTTCGTTCTATCCGAGACATCGTGAAATCGATGAACGTCTCCGACGCCAAAATGGAGCGAGGAAATGTTCGCTGCGATGCAAACGTTTCCCTGCGTCCAAAGGGTCAGAGCAAGTTGGGAACTCGTACCGAGACTAAAAACGTGAACTCAATCAGAAGCGTTGAGAGCGCAGTTCGCTATGAAATCCAGCGGCAAGCACACATTCTTGCTAATGGCGGCACCATCATTCAGGAAACCAGACACTGGCACGAGGACCGTGGATTCACCTCAAGCGGCAGAGTTAAATCCGACGCGGAAGATTACCGCTACTTCCCAGAGCCCGATTTGGTTCCGGTTCAACCATCAGCGGACTGGGTCGAGACTATTCGCGCTAGCTTGCCAGAGAATCCAGAGAAGCGTCGCAAGCGGCTTTCAGCTGAGTGGGGCTTCAGCGAGCTTGAATTCCGTGATGTTGTGAACGCTGATCTGCTCGATGTTATCGAAGCCACTGTGACAGCAGGAGCTACTCCGCAGTCCGCTCGAAAGTGGTGGAGTGGTGAGCTTGCAAGGATTGCTAACGCAGAAAACAAAGCTGTCGAGGAGTTAGCTATTACTCCAGCCCAGGTTGCCGAAATTCAAACCTTGATTGACAGTGGCGAACTAACCGATCGCCTCGCCAGAGATGTTGTTGCGGGAGTATTAGCAGGCGAAGGCGAACCCAGAAGCGTGATTGAAAAGCGCGGACTCAGAGTTGTCAGCGATGAGGGCGCTCTTGTTGCAGCGATTGATCAAGCCTTGGCAGCCCAACCAGATGTTCTTGAGAAAATTCGCGAGGGCAAGGTTCAAGCAGCGGGGGCTGTGATTGGTGCTGTGATGAAGGCAATGGGTGGCCAAGCTGATGCGGCTAGAGTTCGAGAATTGGTCCTAGAACGAGCCAAGTAATTTGGGGTGAGTAACGGGACTTGAACCCGCGGCCCCCTGGACCACAACCAGGTGCTCTACCAGCTGAGCTATACCCACCATGTCTGGACTAGCCAGAACTCCTAGATTGTATCAGCGACTTTCTTGGCTATCTGCTTGGCTTTATCGCTATCCGGGCCAGGCTCCGCCACCAACACTGCCAGTCGGTAGTAAGCCAGCTCTTGAATAGATTCTCGAATGTCGGCCAAGGCTCGGTGTGAGCCAATTTTTTTGGGTAGCTGGAAATAGACCCTTGGGTACCACCTTCTCACCAATTCCTTTAGCGAGCTGACATCGATGTTTCGGTAGTGCAGAAATGC
>CAZTLT010000064.1:0-6143 GCA_964614615.1 uncultured Aquiluna sp.
CGTCCGATCACTGCTAAATGCCATCCCCGAAAAGGCCACCAAGGTTGATGGTGCTACTAGAGCAGAAGTACTAACCGCCGACTTAGTCAAGGGAGATCTGGTCGCAGTAGCTGCTGGGCAAAAGATCCCAGCCGATGGAATTCTGCAGTCAGAAATGGCGTCAATCGACAGCTCTTCGCTAACCGGCGAGAGCCTTCCAATTGAGATAAGAAAAGGCAAGAAGGTAACGGCCGGCGAAACCGTTTTGTCCGGCGAGGTATTGATTGAAGTTCTACTCCCCGCAAAAGTCTCCCGTCTTGCTCAAATTGCAGATTTGGTTCGCGAAGCTACCGCCACAAAAACAAAACTGGCCTCAATCGCTGATCGGATTTCAAGCTTCTTTGTGCCAGCGGTCATCTTGATTGCAATTGCCACTTTCGTCGCCTGGCTATTGCTAACTGGCGACCAACTCAGAGCATTTGAGGCGGCAGTTGCTGTTTTAGTAATTGCCTGCCCCTGTGCACTTGGCATTGCGGTTCCGATGAGCTTGGTGGTTGCCACTTCCATTGGCGCCAAGCGATCAGTGGTTATTCGTAATCCGGATTCCCTTCGGGTCATGGCCAAAATCAAGAAGGTAGTCTTCGACAAAACTGGCACGCTAACCGATGGCAAGCTTTCAATAATCAAGGTTCACTCCGTTGCTGGTAGCAGTGAAGAACAAATCTTGAACTTTGCCGGGGCAGTAGAGAAGGGCTCCAGGCACCCGATTGCGCTCGCGCTTGCAAATCGCAGCAATTTGGTAGCAAACAACATTCAAGAAATTGCTGGCCAAGGACTTCGCGGTGATATTGAGGGGAAAACCATCTGGGTTGGCAAAGCGGTTGAAGTTGCAAACCAACTGGACTTAGACAGTGCCTTGAAGTCTGTTGGTCCGAACACGCTAGTGATTGTCAGTTGGAATAACAAAGCGCAGGGTGTTATCGAAGTGAGCGACAATTCCCGTGAAGGATCCAAAGAAGCAATTGCGCTCCTAGCCGATCATGGCATTGAGACGTCGGTGTTGTCAGGAGATAACGAGGCAAGAGTTGCTCGTTTTGCCCAGGAACTCGGCGTAGCAGAAATGGTGGCCGGTTCAACCCCCGAGGAAAAACTCAAATACCTCGCGAAACAAACCGTTCCAACCGCCATGGTTGGAGATGGAATCAACGATGTTGCAGCCCTTGCTAAAGCAGATATCGGAATTGCGATGGGTAGTGGCGCTCAAGCGGCCCAGGCCGCCAGCGATGTAACCATCTTGGATGACGATCCACGAATGGTTCCATTTGCGCTAAACCTAGGTAAAAAGACCTATCGCAACATTCTGCAGAACCTTGGTTGGGCTTTTGGCTACAACATCATCTTGATTCCGGTAGCAGCAGCTGGCCTTTTGAACCCAATGCTGGCCGGACTGGCGATGGCATTTTCGAGCGTCTCGGTGGTGCTGAATTCACTTCGCCTCAAACTCACAGCACAATAGGGGCATGTCCAAGCCAGCTACTTCTAAGCGCTGGCTGCCGCAATACCTGATTCTCTCCCTTGTCTGGGGAGCATCCTTTGCCTTCACTGAAGCTGGGCTAACAATCACTTCCCCACTCGGCATCACAGCAACCAGGCACGCAATAGGTGCGCTGGTCTTGCTGGTTCTGCTTATTGTCACCGGAAGATTTATTCTGCTGAGGCAAGCACCAGCCGTTTTGTGGAAAAGAATGATTTTGGTTGCAATGCTGCTGAATGTCATTCCGGGCTATCTGTTTGCTTTTGCGCAAAATCACATTTCAACCGTGATTGCATCAATCATTAACTCAGCAACACCAATCCTGACAGTCCTGATGCTGCTGCTCGTTTTCAAAACCGAGCCGGTCACCAGGAAGCAGGTGGTTGGCATCATGATTGGGCTGGCGGGTGGCATTATCGCGCTGGGAATCGAACCCGGAGATCTGGGAGACAATGACCCGATTGGGGTATTCGCTGTGATTGGCGCAATTCTTTGCTACGGCTTTGCAATCCCCTACGTAAGAAAGAGCATTACCCCGCTATCTGATTCGGCACTGATGTTGGCAACCATGCAGGTAGCAATCGCTGGCGCGATCACGGTGTCTTTGTTTGCCATCACGGTAGTCCTGGGTGGGCAAGGCTTTGAAGCCCCAAGTGCCTGGATAGGAACCCAAGTTCTAATACTTGGATTTGGAACTGGCATTGCCTACGTCTGGCACTTTCAACTTATTGAGCGAGCTGGTTCTGCGGTTGCATCAACCATTACCTATCCAACCCTGTTGGTTTCGCTGGTCATCGGTTGGATTGTCCTAAGAGAAACATTTGGTTGGGAAATGGTAATTGGAGCGGTACTAATTGTGATTGGCTCGGCCGTTACGCAGCAGCGCCAAGGGCTTGCGAAGCAGCAGCGCTAACCCTTCGAACAATTTCGCCAACTTGATGCAAGTGCTGACCAATTCTTGTTTTTGGAGCACTGACATTTATTACGGCAATAATTCTTCCTGAGCTGTCTTTGATGGGAGCAGATGCTCCAACCAGACCGAGCTCAAATTCCTCGTCCACGACCGCGTAGCCCTGCTTTCTAACAATCTCTAGTTCGCGCAGTAGATCTTCAACGTTTTTAACTTTTGTTCTGAGTTTTCCTCGAGTAGCTTCGCGGTTCAGTTCTGCAATGCCGGGAGGGAGAACAATCTCTGATTGCACCACTAGCGAATCCTCAGCGTGCTCTTTATACCAAGCGCGAATTTCTCTCTCCGACCAATCCGACAGCAGTGCTCGGCCACTTGATGTTTGAGCTGCTGCCACTGACACGCCTTCCCAACCAACTCCCCTAAAAGCACTGGGCGACATTTCAGATTTCAATGTCAAAACATTTCCACCGCGCAGCACACAAAGGTGAGCTGTTTCATGAGTGAGACCAACTACCTCTCTGAGGAAAGGTAGTGATTCTTGCACCAAGCGATACTCATTAGTTCTTGCGGCCATCGCGTAGAGCTGAAAGCCAAGCCGATACTTTCCACTTCTGGCATCTCTGGTGACAAAGCCAGCTTCGAACAGTGTCGCGAGAGTTCTAGAAATTTGTCCTTTGTCTCTACCGGATAGTTCTGCCACGCGATTAACACCAAGCCCGCCACTGGACTGCGACTCCAGTGACCCCAGTACCTCCAGGATTTCTAGATCCCGAACCAGGCCTGCTTTGTTCTTCCTTGAACCCTTGGCTTCCACCGGTCCCCTTTTATTGGATTGTTATAGGACTTGGTTGACATTCTAACAACTCGGGTTGCACCCTGCGCAACTACCTCTGAGAATTTCTTTAGTCTCAGAGAGGAGGGTGATTGGGAAATTATGACCTAGGGCTGGTTCTGCCCTTTATCCTCGACAAGCTCGATGACATCCTCGAGCTCACCATTGAGCACACCACGGTTGTGTTGTTATCCGTATTTATTGCAGCCGTTTTGGGTGTAGCTGCTGGTCTGTTGGTGTGGAACAAGCCAGTTGGCAGATCATTTGCAATCGCCACCGCTGGCGTGATTCTTACCATCCCATCAATGGCACTGCTGGCACTGATGATTCCAACATTCGGTCTTGGTTGGGTTCCAACCGTGATTGCACTTTCTCTTTACTCTCTACTGCCAATTGTTAGAAACACTGTGGTGGGACTGCGGGAAGTTCCAGAGGCAGTCATGGAATCAGCGCGCGGTATGGGAATGACTCCCCTAAAAGTTTTGCTATCCGTTCAACTACCAATTGCCTGGCCGGTAATTCTTACTGGCCTTCGCGTGGCCACTCAGCTGGCAATTGGTATTGCAGCAATTGCAGCCTATGTTGCAGGTCCTGGTCTTGGCGCCTACATCTTCAAGGGTCTATCGATGCTGGGGGCTAAGAATGCACTGAACTTTGCACTCACTGGCACCGTGATGATTGTCATCATCGCTCTTATCTTTGACGCTTTATTTATTCTGATCAAACGAGCAACCACTTCAAGGGGGATCCGTGTCTAACAAGACTGGCGCACTCATCGAACTAACCAATGTCAGCAAGGTTTACCCCGGCACGGAAGAACCAGCGGTAGAGAACTTCTCTATGACAGTTCAGCCTGGCGAACTGGTGATGCTGGTTGGTCCATCCGGTTGTGGTAAAACCACCACCATGAAGATGATCAACCGCATCATTGAACCAAGCAGCGGAACCATCAAGATTGATGGCCGCGACATTCTCTCGCTTGATCAAAACGAGCTGCGCCGCGGAATCGGCTATGTAATTCAGCAAATTGGTCTGTTCCCTCACATGACCGTGGCCGAAAACATCGCTACCGTTCCAAAGCTGCTTGGTTGGGACAAAAACAAGATTGAAGCCAGAGTCAAGGAAATGCTGGATGTTGTTCAGCTAGACCCTTCGGTTTTCGCCGAGCGCTACCCTCGCCAGCTATCTGGTGGTCAGCAGCAGCGAGTTGGTGTGGCAAGAGCGCTCTCAGCCGACCCACCAGTGATGCTGATGGACGAACCCTTTGGCGCTACCGACCCAATCACCCGTGAAAAGCTGCAGGCTGAGTTTCAAAGACTGCAGGCGAGCATTGGAAAGTCAATTGTTTTCGTAACGCACGATTTCGAAGAGGCAATCAAGCTTGGCGATCGCATTGCGGTTCTTAGCAAGCGCAGCAAGATTGAACAGTTTGATACGCCAGCCAACATCTTGAAGAACCCAGCCAATGACTACGTCTCCTCTTTCATCGGCGAAGGAGCTGCCCTGAAGAGACTCGCTCTGATGCCAGTAAGCGAAGCGCTGGAATCAAACAAGCTAGACACCCAAGTCAAACTGGACAGCAACCAGAATCTGCGAGTTGCTCTTGACTCAATATTGCTGTCCGGTGGTAAGTCTCTCGGCGTAGTTCAGAACGGCCAGCTGGTTGGAAGCGTTTCGATCGAGTCGATTTCAACAGCCCTCGGTGTTGATGTTTCAAAACTAGGCGGCAGATAATGTCAGTCCAAGCGGCAACCGACGTATCCACTTCCTATTCGCAACCATCGGATAGAAGAGGAAAGTTCTACACCACCAAGCGTCTTGGCACACCGCTGTTGATTGTTGCATCGCTCGGAGCGCTACTTGCGTTCCTCTACTCTCGCGGTGAGCCAGACAAGATTGAGGCATTCGCCCTGAACTGGGAATACATGCTCGCCAAAGTTGACGAGCACATTCGCATTTCGATTTTCTCTGCGGTAGTGGTGGCTGCCATTGCAATTCCGCTGGGTATCTTGATTTCAAGAACCAATTCCAAATTGGTTTCTTTTGCCGTCTTGGGCCTGGCAAATATTGGCCAAGCAACCCCGGCGGTGGGCGTAATCATTTTGCTTGCGTTGATTTTTGGAATTGGTTGGCCAACCGCGGTAGCAGCGCTAGTTCTGTATGGCCTGCTGCCCGTTCTTAGAAACACCATCGTTGGCATTAATCAGATTGATCCCAACATCACGGAGTCAGCTCGCGGTATGGGAATGAAGCCCATGCAGGTTCTTTTCAAGGTTGAGCTTCCGTTAGCAGTTCCAGTCATCCTGGCTGGTTTTAGAACTGCTCTTGTATTCAGTGTTGGTGTGGCAACCATTGCCACATTCATCAACGCCGGCGGACTAGGAGAGGTGATCGTGGTTGGTCTAAAGCTAACCCGACCAGCTGTCCTGCTCACCGGTGCAGTAGTGGTTTCGTGCATCGCCCTACTGCTGGACTGGCTTGCTGGTTTAGTGGAAGACGCATTGAAACCAAAAGGCGTTTGAGCTCGCAAGGCTTGAACACACAAACAAACAAGGAGCATAAATATATGAAGAGCGTCAAAACTACTTGGGCCGCTGCGGCTCTAGTCGCCACCCTCGGCTTGGCTGGCTGTGCTGCTTCTGAGACCCCGACCGAGGAAGCTACTGGAGACCTTCCACTAGCAGGCCTAACCGGAACCATCGGTGCAAAGGACTTCTCAGAGCAGTACATTCTGGGCAACATGGTCAGCATTTTGCTGAACGAGTACGGTGCAGACACTGACTACTCAACAATCGTTGGTTCAGCCAACGTTCGTACTGCACTTGAGTCAGACGAGTTCCTCGGGTACTGGGAGTACACCGGAACTTCCTGGCTTGCATACAACGAGC
>CAZTLT010000065.1:0-6108 GCA_964614615.1 uncultured Aquiluna sp.
ACTGCTTCGATTTGAGCGAAGTGATAGAAGCTGGTCTGCTCTTCGGTTAGACCGTAGTGGCGACGAACCAGTGCACCAATTGCCTGACCACCGGAGAGATCTCCGAGGTAGCGGGTGTAGTGGTGAGCAAGTAGGCGAACATCTTCTATTCCACCAAGTGCTTCAATTCTTGCCACGTACTCAGCAGTTGCTGGCAGCATCGGAGTCTCGCTCCAGTTTTCAACACCTAGCTTTTGAAGGTCCGCAACCATTGAGTCAAATCTCTTTAGTTCTGGTGCAAATGGCAGTGGCGCTGCATCTGGCAGCTTCTTCTCCATAGCCTGGTAAACAAACACCATCTGGTTGAGGTACCGGGTGTAATCGGCAGCGGACAGCTCACCAGCCATCAGGTCCTTGATGAAGGATGCGTTCTCAGCGGTCTTGTGATCTGACATTGAGGACTCTCGCATCAGCTGGGAGATGGTGGTCATGTTGCCCCTTACTAAGGTTTGCCTTACCAGTTCAGACTAGGACAGTTTCAGGGGCCTCGCAACCCCCGAAACTACTGGATAATTGGGGCATGGCCGAAGAAATTGAGATCAGAAGAGCTCCTAAAATCTTGCCCTTCATGCTCACCTTCGCAGGCTTGGGAATGCTAATTGCAGTTGTCTTCCTTTTATTTACTCCGGCTGATGCGCAGCTGCCAGAAAACTTTTTTGGTCTAACCCTGATTGCGTTTGGTTCGCTCGGGCTGGGAGTCGGGGCAGTTTTTGCGATTGCTTATGACCTGATCTCTGCTCGCCGCGCCAAGCGCGCACTAGCCAATAGGGTTACAGAGTGAGACGCGGGGATGGACTTCTAAATCACGACCTGATGCCGGGCGAAAAAGGCCCGCAAGACCAATGCGGAGTTTTCGGAGTTTGGGCACCCGGTGAAGAGGTTGCCAAACTTTCCTTCTTTGGTCTCTATGCTCTGCAGCACCGCGGTCAAGAATCAGCCGGTATTGCAACTGCCGATGGCGAAAAGATTTTAGTTTTCAAAGACATGGGACTTGTTTCTCAAGTCTTCAACGAAGCAGCACTCGAATCACTGCAGGGCCACATCGCAGTTGGTCACACCCGTTACTCAACTACCGGTTCTTCTCACTGGCGCAATGCTCAGCCAACACTTGGGAAGACTGCATACGGCACCGTTGCGCTTGGTCATAACGGAAATCTCACCAACACCGCTGAGCTGATGGAGCTCTTAGAAAAAAGATATCCAAATCACGAAGGCGATCTTCGCTCCGGCAATACAACTGACACGGCAGTGCTAACGGCTCTGCTGGCAGGTAATGCCGATAGTTCACTGGAAGCAACTGCGCTTGAACTACTTCCAAAAGTCAAAGGCGCTTACTGCCTTGTCTTCATGGATGAGTCAACGCTCTATGCAGCGCGTGATCCGCAAGGTGTAAGACCACTGGTGCTAGGAAGACTTGAGCGCGGCTGGGTGGTGGCAAGTGAATCGGCAGCGCTTGATATCGTTGGCGCCTCTTTCGTTAGAGAGATTGAACCGGGGGAGCTGATTGCCATTGATGAAAATGGACTTCGCTCCAGCAAGTTTGCTGAAACTAAAAGAGCAGGCTGTGTCTTTGAATATGTCTATCTAGCAAGGCCCGACACCGCAATCAATGGCCAGGTTGTCTATGAGGCAAGAGTTGAAATGGGCAGAACTTTGGCTAGGGAATACCCAGTTGATGCTGACTTGGTCATGCCAACTCCAGAGTCGGGAACGCCTGCCGCAATTGGTTATAGCGAGCAAAGCGGCATTCCGTTTGGTCACGGCCTCGTGAAGAACGCCTATGTGGGAAGAACTTTCATTCAGCCCTCCCAAACTATTCGCCAGCTTGGTATTCGACTAAAACTTAATCCATTGCGGGAAGCTATTGCTGGCAAGCGGCTGATTGTGGTGGACGATTCAATCGTTCGCGGTAACACTCAAAGAGCACTCGTAAAGATGTTGAAGGAAGCTGGCGCTGCTGAAGTTCACGTGCGGATCTCCTCTCCTCCAATTACTTGGCCATGTTTCTATGGAATTGATTTCGCATCCCGGGCCGAACTCATCGCATCGGGACTTGGTGTTGAAGAGGTTCGCCAATCAATTGGAGCTGACTCTCTTGGCTACTTATCTCGCGAGGGAATGGTGGCAGCAACTAAGCAAGATGAGAACTCGCTCTGCACAGCCTGCTTCAGCGGCCAATATCCAATTGAACTTCCAGCAGCAGATCGACTTGGTAAGAATCTGCTGGAGCGAGGTGTCGCTTCCATCAAAGAAGAAGGTCACGTTCACATCAATGACTGATCCATACGCATCCTCTGGAGTTGACACAGCCGCCGGTGACAGAGCGGTCGAACTGATGAAGAAAGCAGTCAGTGCCACTCACGGCGGGCTCGTTCTAACAGGTGTCGGCGGGTTTGCTGGATTAGTTGATGCAGGATTTCTAAAGAGCTACCGACACCCAGTACTTGCAACATCAACGGATGGTGTTGGAACCAAGGTCTTGATTGCGCAGGCAATCGATAAGCACGACACCATTGGGCAAGATCTAGTTGGCATGGTGGTTGACGACATTGTGGTTTGCGGGGCGAAGAGTTTGTTTATGACCGATTACATCGCCTGCGGCAAAGTCGAGCCAACAAGAATTGCAGAAATTGTGGCTGGAATTGCTAACGCCTGCAAGGAAGTCGACGTGGCTTTGGTAGGTGGTGAAACCGCCGAGCACCCAGGAGTGATGGGCGAGGACGAGTATGACCTAGCCGGGGCAGCGGTTGGAGTTGTAGAAAAAGACCTCTTACTCTCTCGCGAGAAGGTAGAAGTTGGTGATGTCGTAATCGCACTTGAATCTTCTGGCCTGCACGCCAACGGTTACTCATTAGTGCGCAAGATAGTTAGCGATAAGGGCCTTGATTACAAGGCCAAGCTGGCCGACTTCGGAAGACCACTAGGCGAAGAGCTGCTGGAACCAACCCGTTTATATTCCAAAGTCGTGGGTGATTTGTTGGAGGCATTCCCTGGCCAAGTGAGCTCTCTAAGCCACATCACCGGTGGCGGTATTGCTGCCAACCTGTCTCGAATTCTTCCCGAGACTGTTTCGCTTGATGTTGATCGCTCTAGTTGGAAACCGCAATCCGTTTTTAGCGTTTTAGCTGACATTGCGGGTCACAAGCTCACTGATCTTGAGGGAACTTGGAATCTCGGAATTGGATTTGCGCTGGTAGTTAGAAAATCAGCAGCGGATGCAATCATTGCTAAGTCAAATTCTCTTGGTATTCCTGCTTGGCAGGTTGGAGTGATTGAATCAACCGCTTGCGACGACAAGGGTTACATCACCGAGGCAAAGGGTGTGCGCGGTGGTGCCGTTCGACTAGTGGGAAGCTATGCGCAATAAAGCGGCTGTTGTTATTGCAGTAGTTGGACTGCTGGCAGCGTCGGGCGCCTTCATCCTTGGGATGATTGCTGGTGCTAACAGTGCAACTGTCAGTGTTGTAAGAGATGTTCCAAACGAACTTTGCTTTCGAGATCCCGCAGCTGATCAGTTCAGCGAGAAACACGTTGAAACCAAGCTAAATGCCTGTCAGGTGGTTGGAATGACTAAGCAAGCCGCCATTGACTACTTAGAGGGCAAAAATCTAACCGTTCGAATTGCCTATGAAGATGGTGAATACTTTGCTCTCACCGAGGATTACCGAGACGACAGGGTGAACCTGGAAATCCTGGTTGGAATTGTGGTTGGCGCTACCGCCTGGTAACTACTTGTCGTCGTCTAGTTCGACTACGCGCTCGTCATCACTTGGTGCGTAGTCATCTTCTTCGTCATCATCAGCCCAGCGGTCAACGTATTCTTCATTCTCGCTACTTGCTTTTTGATTGAGCTCAGCTTCCAGCGCTGAATAGTCCGTGTTTGGACTGAAGTACTTAAGTTCGCGTGCGACTTTAGTGTTCTTTGCTTTTTGACGGCCACGCCCCATGGCGAGCCCCCTTATTCTCTTGCAATCTTGGGCCGAAGCCCCGGTTACAGGATCGAAACCTGGCTAAATAATAGCAAAGGCTAGAAAGCCCACATCACAAGGCGCATTGCCAGCACCGGCATCAAAATGTTGATGGCTAGGGTCAAAGACATCTGGGCAAGCCGGCCACGGTGATAGTAGGCAAAGGCTTCCTTGGCCACCCCAGCAAAAGTCGATAGCCCACCAGCCAATCCAATCGAGGCGACCAAGATCATTTCAAACGGCCAGTTGTGGGTGTAGATGTAACCAGCAATTGCACCAGCCAAAATGTTTACAAGGAACAAACCAAAAGGAAGAACTCCCTGCCAGCGGATTAGTAACCAGCGCAATACAGCACCTACACCACCAGCTGCGCCAATGGTCAAAGTCAGAACTAGATCGCTCATTGCGCCACCTTCTTTCTGGCGGCTCTGCGTCCCTGGTGCCAACCAGCGGCGAAGGTAATAACTGCACCAAAGAGCATGATGGCAATATCAGAAGTGAGGTCCTCCGCGACAATAAAAATCGTGACTGCGCTCATGGTCGTGAAGCCACCGGCTAGACCGGTAGCAAAGAATGCTTGCCTGTAATCAGATTGGAAAAGCGGGTGGCGGATCACTAGGCCCAGAAAATAGGAACCCAGAAGGTTGATAAATCCGAGCGAGATTACCTCGCTTGTTGGGTATGCATAAAAAGACGCAACCCAATCATGAACAACATGACGCAGCATGGAGCCAATCGCGCCACCGAAAAACACCAGGCCAGCCACTCTCCAGTTGGCTAACACTCTTTCAGGCTAGTGGGTTTCCAGGAAAATACCAGCCACTTTCGCTTCCCCTATTCGGTAGCCTTTGGTTGTGTTCGATTCCAAAGACAACTTGATTGCTGGAAGTTACTACCAAAATAACTACAGCCAAGAGGAAAACCAGAAATTTGCTTCGCAGTTTGATGCGATCACGCAGCAGATGGTGACCTGCCTGGATCAGCAATTGCCTGCTAGCTCAGATTTGATGCAGCAGGCTGTGCGGGCCCACTATGAATTCTGTTTGCAGTTTTGGAAACCAAATCGCGAAAGCTATAAATCACTTGCCCTTAGTTATATCTTGCCCAGCCCATACCGAGACAGCTATGAGGGTTATCGCGAGGGACTTGGGCAATACATCTATAACGCAGTGGTTGAGTTCGCGGATCGCGAGCTTAGCTAAGCGCCAGCAGAGCGCAGGCGCCAATTGCCATGGCGATGCCGATGTTTTGGCTAATGGCAATCTTTTCCTTCAGGAAAATTCTTGCTAACAAAATGGTGCCAACCGGATATAAAGATGTAAGGACGGCGGCAATAGCTAGCGCACCTTCGCGGGTAGCAATGATGAAGAAAACATTTCCCGTCACATCGCCAAGACCAGCCAGCAGCACCAACCAAATTGTGCCAGCGCTGAAGACCGCTTTCTCAATCACGACCTTGCTCTTGCTGGCTAAAAACAATAGAACCAATCCCGCTAACAAAATCGTGATGCCAACCACTCTCATCACAATCAGGACACCAAGCCCTGAGCCAGCAGGGGCCATGTCTAGAAAAATAAAGATGCCGGCAAAACCAAATCCAGCTCCAACTGAATAGAGCGTTGCTCGAAGACTTGGCAGTCTCACATCATTGCCTGGAACAAAAGCAACCAACACCACTGCAACCAAGATCAAGACAAGCGCCAGCAATGAGAGCTCACTGAGCTGCTGACCATTAGAGATATCAATCACTACCGGAACAAGTGCTGACAAAACTGCGGTTAGCGGTGATGTAATGGAAATAGGTCCAAGCGCCAGTGCTGCATATAGAAATGTGATTGCGGCTGCTGAACAGATACCAGCGAAGATTCCAATTTGTATGACGTTCGGTTCAAAACTCGCACCCATTGGAATGCTAAATAAAAGAGCGAGGAAAAGCCCAAAGATAAATGCAATGGTTGTGACAGTTAGTGGTCTTACTTTCTTTGAAGCAATTGCTCCAACAAAGTCTGCATACCCATAAGAAAAAGCGGATAGCAATCCAAACAATATGGTCACTATCCGCCTCCTGGTGGCTCCGACCGGCATCGATCCGGTGACCTAA
>CAZTLT010000066.1:0-6071 GCA_964614615.1 uncultured Aquiluna sp.
TTTTGGTTGCTTATGCTATGGCACCTACCGAGGCTGCAACACCACAGGCCAAGGCGGCACGTAACTTCATCAAGTATGTCGTCAACACTTGTGTTCCTCAGAAGGGTGCAAACCTTGGTTACGTCGCCTTCACCGGTGACTTCCTGAAGGTTGCAAATAACACGATTGACCGCATTCGATAGTTGCTACACAGTCGAGGCTCAGGACTCTTGGTCCTGAGCCTCGGCTCAACTTTGTAAGGGAGAATAGTGAAAATTTTCAAGTTGGCAGTCATAGCCTTTTCTTCGGCCCTTACCCTAACGGCGTGTGATCCGCCGATTCCAGAATCCTTGCTGGTTGCCCAGGCTGAACAAGTGGTTCAGTGTGGGGGGCCTGGTGATGTCTCCGTATACATGGACCCCGGCTTCGCTGACCTAATCGACACCTGGAACGAGCCGTTGATTGAGGCGTGTCCAGGTTTAAGTATGAGTGGGGCATCCACTGTCGCTGAAGCTCAATTGGTCGCATCAATTTTTCCTGCACCATGCGAGGCGATCGCATCTGCACCCGTGGCATACGATGCTGCGGCGATTGTTTTCTATTTGGATGAGGCCTTTTCAATCAATCTCTCAGGCGAGGCAATCCAAGGTATTTTCTCAGGAGCAATAACCAATTGGTCGGACCCGATTTTTAGTGACCTAAATCCAGAAGTTCTGTTTCCTGACCTGCCGATTCAAGTGGTAGCCAGTTCCAACAAGCTAGTTATTGAAGCCATGGAAAATTGGAGTGGCGAGCTCACTGGACAAAGTAAGACGTTTGGCCTTTTGACGGATGATCCTGAGGCAGTATTCTCTGACCTAATTTTTGAAATGGCACCCGGCAGTGTTGGACTTTTCCCACTGTCGGAAGCCAACATTGCGGGTTCTACGGTTGCAAACATTGAAACCCCTGCAGGTGTGTTGCTACCAGATCAACAAGCGGTTTATGCAGGTTCCACAATGTTTAGCACTCAGACAGAAGATCAATTCGTGACTGCAAGCTTTGACAATCAGGCTATGCCGCTTCCTTCACCCGGCAGCTCGGAAGCTGCACTGCCATATAGAGCCCTTGTGCCAGTATCCCTAACCATTTGCGGAGAAGACTCGCTTTCTAAACGTGCGGTTGCTAGATATGCGCTCCGGCTCGATGCCCAGGGCCTAATTGCGACATCAGCAATTGTCGGTCTGGAAGAAAAGGTTCGTGTTGCTTCAGCCAGCGTTTTGGGGATCGGCTTACCAGTTCCCGAAGTCACCGAGCTTTCTGAATAGCCAGCTCTAGACTTAGGGCGTGCAGGAAACCCTTGGCCCCGGCAGATTTCTAATTGCCGTCTACGCAGTATTTGCTATCTCTGCCACCGCGAGATCGCTTTATCAAATTCTCTATGAGTTTGACCAGGCGCCAATCGCGTATTCGCTCTCACTTGTGGCAGCAGCCGTTTATATAGTTGCCACAGTGCTGCTTGCTAATTCACGACTTAGGAAGCACGCCAAGTTTGCGATTTGGTTCGAATTGATTGGAGTCCTAGTCGTCGGTGGACTTAGCATCGCTCTTCCCCAGTGGTTCAGTCACCCATCTGTTTGGTCAGGTTTTGGAATCGGCTATGGTTTCGTGCCCTTAGTTTTGCCCGTAATTGGTATTTTCTGGCTCAGGAAGATTAATGCTGATCTTTAGAACCTCGCTCCCAGCAGATTTTTCGGACACAGCCGTTGCAATCGGCAAATTCGATGGAATTCACCTTGGCCATCAGCAATTGCTGCATGAACTTATTGAAGTTTCTGAGGAAGCTGGTTTGGCTGCCTGCCTCCTCACTTTTGATCGACACCCGAATGCAGTTCTTAACCCTGAAAATGTTCCCCAACCCCTGATCGGACCCAATCAAAAGGCTCACCTGCTGGAGACTTTGGGTCTTGATGTTCTCTGTGTCCTTGAGTTTTCTCAGGCTCTAGCTGCACTAAGCCCAGAAGACTTTATTTCCAAACACCTGGTGCCCCTGCGTGCCAGGGTCGTATTGGTGGGCCATGGATTTCGATTCGCAGCTGGCGGAAAGGGTGGCGTGGCTGATCTTGGGGAATTTGGCGCAAAGTATGGCTTTCAGGTGCGCGAAGTTCCACATGTTGAAGTTGACGGGCACAAGATATCGACAACGGAAATTAGAAGTCTGCTTGATCGGGGCAAGGTAGAACTAGCAAACCTATTGCTCGGCCGGAACCATTACACGGTAGGAGAGGTTGAACACGGCAGAAAGCTGGGACGAAAACTCGGCTTCCCAACTGCAAACCTCGCTAGGTCATCCGAGGGATATTTGCCGGCCGATGGTGTTTACGCCGGGTATTTGATTGCCGATGGAATTCGCTATCCCGCAGCGCACTCCGTTGGTACTAACGATTCAATTCAAGCGGTGCCAAGGCTGTTAGAGTCCCATGTCATAGGTCGAGATGATCTTGATTTATATGGCAAAACAGTGGTTTGTGAGTACGTTGCTCAGGTTCGAGGCTGGGCAAAGTTTGAATCAGTCGAACAACTAACCGCCCAAATCGCCGCGGACGTTGCCAAGGCAAAAGAACTTTTAGGTGAGTAGGGTATAGGCATGAGCTTTGCTGATGCCGTTGTTAGTGGATTTAGGAATTACTTCAACTTCCGGGGCCGTGCATCCCGGTCTGAGTTTTGGTACTGGTTTTTGTTTACGGTTCTAATAAGTATTGTCGCCACCACAATTGAGTCAGTGTTGTGGCCAGTGCCGGTAGTCCAAGACGAATGGCAGCAGCTACAAAACAGCCTTGCTCAACCCACACCTCTAACCAACATTTTGGGTATCGCACTCCTGGTTCCGAATCTCTCCATTACTGCCAGAAGATTCCACGATGCAGGATTTTCAGCTAAGTGGCTATTTCTCCAACTAATTCCTATTGCCTATGGTGTTTTTGCGGCAATTGGTGCAATTTCAATTCTTTCGTCAGCGGGCGGCCTACTGGCCCTTTCTACCGAAGACCTGATGTCGCTTGTTTTCTTAGTAATTCCCATTTTTGGGCTATTCCTTGCAGTCCTCGTGATTTATTTAGTTTTTGCACTAAAACCATCACGCAGTTTCTATGACGGTAATAAGTATGTGGAGCCTGAAAATCCAGCCAGCTTGCAAGACGGAACCACCGCCTAGCATTTTTCCCAGCTTCCCCCTAGGCTATTGCTCGCCGTTTACCGGCCGCGGATAGAGAGAGCTTTGGACATCCGGTCCCAGGCGCCGCGCAGCGGATATGAAAGGACCAGCAATGGCACTTGATGCAAAAATAAAGCAGCAAATCATTCAGGAATATGCAACAGGCCCCGGAGATACAGGTAGCCCAGAAGTTCAGATCGCGGTTCTTTCACGCCGCATTTCAGATCTAACCGAGCACCTAAAGGGACACCAGCACGATCACCACTCCCGCAGAGGACTTCTTCTGCTGGTTGGTCAGCGACGTCGTTTGTTGGGATATCTGCAGAAGATTGACATTGACCGCTACAGAAAGTTAGTTGAGCGGCTCGGACTTCGCCGATAACTGGCGATTTTTCAAAACCCCAGGTAATTCACCTGGGGTTTTTTGCTGGGCAAAACGTAGTCATTTCGTTAGGCTTATGACAGGAGGAGACGAAGGCGGGTCCTCGGTGGAAGGTTCTGGGTCACTGCCCCAGGATTTTTGACTGACGACCAGCGCTTCCTCCTCTAGCACGTTGACCCGAGTTGGGTCTTGTTGTCGTGCGCAATGAGGATAAGGAGGGGCCATGGAAGGCCCAGAAATTAAATATGCAGAAGCCGTTATCGATAACGGTAAATTTGGCAAGCGAACAATCCGGTTTGAAACTGGTCGTCTTGCCCAACAGGCAGCTGGCAGTGCGGCTGTCTACTTAGACGATGAAACCATGCTGTTTTCAGCAACCACAGTTTCAAAGCAACCAAAAGATCAGTTTGATTTTTTCCCGCTAACAATTGATGTTGAGGAAAGAATGTATGCCGCAGGAAAGATTCCCGGCAGCTTCTTCCGACGTGAGGGAAGGCCATCAACCGAGGCTATCTTGGCTGCGCGCTTGATTGACCGACCACTTCGACCATCATTTGTTGATGGTCTAAGAAATGAAATTCAAGTGGTAGCAACCGTTATGTCGATTCATCCAGATGAGATGTATGACGTAATTGCCATTAATGCTGCTTCGATGTCTACCCAGTTGGCAGGGCTTCCATTCTCTGGCCCAGTTGCCGGAGTTCGCGTTGCTCTGATCGAAGGCCAGTGGGTGGCGTTCCCTCGCCATTCCGAGATTGAAAACGCTGTATTTGACATGGTCGTTGCAGGTCGGGTTATTGAAGAAGATGGCAAAGAAGATGTTGCGATCATGATGGTAGAAGCAGAAGCTACCGAGACCTCCTGGGACCTAATTCAAGGTGGAGCGGTTGCTCCAACTGAGGAAGTTGTCGCTCAAGGGCTCGAGGCAGCAAAGCCATTCATCAAGGTCTTGGTGGAGGCTCAGAACAAGGTAGCTAAGGCTGCTGCGAAGGCAACAGCTGACTTTCCATTGTTCTTGCCATATTCCGATGATGTTTACGAAATCGTTTCCGATGCTGCCGCTGCAGAACTAGGCAAGGTTTACCAAATTGCCGATAAGCAAGCGCGTCAAGATGCTGATGATGCCTTGAAAACTAAGGTCAAAGAAGAATTGGCAAGCAAACTCTCAGAAGAGCAGATGCTTGAGTTTTCTGCCGCCTACAAAGCCGTAACCAAGAAGGTTATGCGCACGCGTGTTCTAAAAGAGGGAATCCGCATCGACGGCAGAGGTCTGAAGGACATTCGTGTCATTGACTCCGAGGTCGCAGTAATTCCTAGGGCGCATGGCTCAGCAATCTTCCAGCGCGGTGAAACCCAGATCCTGGGCGTAACCACCCTGAATATGCTGAAGATGGAGCAACAGATTGATGCTCTGACTCCGGTTACCACCAAGCGATACATGCACCACTACAACTTCCCGCCTTACTCAACTGGTGAAACCGGTCGCGTTGGTTCACCAAAGCGACGTGAAATTGGCCACGGAGCGCTAGCTGAGCGTGCGCTTGTTCCAGTATTGCCAACCAGGCACGAGTTCCCCTATGCCATCCGACAGGTTTCTGAGGCGCTTGGCTCAAATGGATCCACCTCCATGGGATCGGTTTGCGCCAGTACTTTGAGTCTGCTAAATGCTGGAGTGCCGCTTCGTGCACCTGTCGCAGGAATTGCCATGGGTCTGATTTCCGACACAGTGGATGGCAAGACTCAATACGCCGCCTTGACCGACATCCTGGGCGCTGAAGACGCCCTGGGCGACATGGACTTCAAGGTTGCGGGAACTCGCGAGTTTGTCACTGCTATCCAGCTCGACACCAAACTCGATGGAATCCCGTCGGCTGAGCTGGCCAAGGCTCTTACTCAGGCCAAGGAAGCCCGTCTTTTCATTCTGGATGTAATGACAGAGGCAATCGACTCACCGGAC
This sequence comes from uncultured Aquiluna sp., assembly GCA_964614615.1. Taxonomy (GTDB): domain Bacteria; phylum Actinomycetota; class Actinomycetes; order Actinomycetales; family Microbacteriaceae; genus Aquiluna. Next base: position 5,512 of record CAZTLT010000066.1, read on the forward strand.
GAGTTATCGCAGTATGCTCCACGAATCATTTCAGTGAAGATTCCTGTCGACAAGATCGGTGAAGTAATCGGTCCAAAGGGCAAGATGATTAACCAAATCCAAGAAGATACTGGTGCAGAAATCAGTATTGAGGATGACGGAACTGTCTTCATCGGCGCTACCAATGGACCAGCCGCTGAAGCTGCTAAGGCCGCTATCAACGCGATTGCAAATCCACACGTTCCAGAAATTGGCGAGCGATTCCTAGGAACGGTCGTCAAGCTAGCGACCTTCGGTGCCTTCGTTTCTTTGCTTCCTGGCAAGGATGGACTCCTTCACGTTTCAGAACTGAAGAAAATTTCAGGTGGCAAGCGAGTTGAGAACGTTGAAGATGTTCTAGAAGTCGGCCAGAAGATTCTGGTTGAGATTGCCAAGATTGACGACCGGGGCAAGTTATCGCTTGTACCAGTGGTTGAGGACGAAGCTAAGTCGGAGTAATCCATTGCTTCTGCCGCTCAAAGCATCTGTTGAGTTCACCGCTGACGAGGCCACGGTTTCAAAAACCGTCCTCGACAGCGGTG
>CAZTLT010000067.1:0-6039 GCA_964614615.1 uncultured Aquiluna sp.
CAGAAAGGCACGCAATTGAAAAAAGCAATTGCTATCGCGACACTTCTACTTCTTAGCGGCTGCGCAACTGCGCCGAACGATACCGTTCGTCTAGCTACCCACGACTCATTTGCCATCAGCGATGAATTGATTGCTGAGTTTGAACAGTCATCGGGCTACGAACTTGAAATTGTCAGACTTGGTGACACGGGAACACTCACAAATCAACTAGCACTTACGAAAAATGCACCAATTGCCGATGTAGTTTTTGGTATTGACAACACCTTCCGCTCTCTCGCAGAAAAAGAGGGAATAGTCGCGGGAGATTTTGTTGAAATTGATTACTCGGACGTTTGCTTCAACTACGACATTGCCTGGTTTGAAGAAAACCAGCTGACTCCCCCTGCCAATTGGCGCGAGCTAACACAGCCTGCATACAAGTCACTTACTGTAATTACAAACCCAAGATTTTCTTCTCCCGGTCTGGCATTTCTTGCCACCACCTTCGCGGGCTTTGAAACTAACGCAGAGACATTTGAATACTGGCGCAATCTCAGAGACAACGGAGTGAAAATTGCAGGCAGTTGGGAAGATGCTTACTTCTCCGACTTCACTAGGTATGGCGGAACCAGACCAATTGTCTTGAGTTATGCCTCCTCGCCAGCTGCTGAGGTGAAAGATGGCGTTGCGGTATCTGCTGCGCTACTGGATGAGTGCTTCCGCCAGATTGAATACGCAGCCACCTTGCGCGGTGCAAGTAACACAGCAGGTGCAGCCGCGTTAGTTGAGTTTCTAGTAAGCGATGCGTTTCAGTCGTCAGTTGCCGAGGCGATGTACGTTTATCCAGCCGTTGAAGGAATTGCGGTTCCGGAAACCTGGGCAAAGTTTGCATTGCCTGCTCGATCTACTCTTGGTGATGCCCAGGAACTTGCCGAGAACCGCGAGCGTTGGTTGAAAGACTGGTCCGACGTTTTTGATAACTAACACCGAGTTATTTCTCGTCACTGCGCTGCTGGCGCTAAGTAGTGCATTACTGGCAGCGTTGCTGGGTTACCCAGTAGGAAACTGGCTGGCGTCCCTCCGGCGATTCAAAGGCGTGATCTCATCAATACTTCTGTTGCCGTTTTTGTTGCCAGCGTTCTTAGTTGGCCTGAGCATTCTTCCTCTGCAACCAGTTGAACTTTCTTTTGCATCTGCGTTTGGCTGGATATTGTTTGCGCACCTGCTTATGAACATTGGTTTCATTGCGAGAGTGGTGGCGGCTAGCAGCGTTCCAAAAGAACAACTTGAGGCAGCCGCACTCGATGGTGCAAACAGACTGCAAACCAGATTGTTGATTGAGATACCGCAGCAGCTGCCCGGTATTGCATCGGCATCGCTGCTGGTGGCACTTTACTCAGCCACCAGCTATGGATTGGTTTTGACTTTAGGTAGAGGCGAAGTAAGAACTCTCGAGACCGAAGTTTCAGAGCTAGCCCTGAGGCAGTTAGATCTGAACAGCGCAGGGTTATTGGCCTTGTTGCAGACGCTCCTAACGATCGTGTTTTTTGTTTTGGCAAGAAAACTTGGAGCCAACCCAACGCCGCTGTTTGGTGAATCCGAGCACAGTGGATCAAGGCTTGGTCAGTTGATTGGGTATTTTTACCTGGCAATCGTTGGAGTTGTAATTGGAAATGTTGCGATTCGAGCCTTTGGCTTGAATGGTGGAATTTTTGAAAATCTTGCAAACCTTGCAACTCGTGGTAGCAGAGATATCTTGAACATCACCCTCCTGGAAGCTGCTAGCAATAGCCTTCGCAATCTGCTCGTCAGCATTCTCATTGCACTTCCGATTGCTTGGCTAGCAGCAGCAAGAAAAAGACCCAGCTTGCTCGTGCTGATCCCGATTGGAATTTCACCGGTAGTGGTGGGGCTAATGTTCTTGGTCGGAGCAGGTTATCTGCCAGGTGCTTTGGGTAATTGGTGGTTAGTTCCTTTGGCGCAATCCATATTTCTTATCCCGCTTGGCTATCAGATTCTGCGTCCTGCTCGACAGGCTATTGAGCCTGAAATGTTAGAGGCAGCAACGTTAGATGGGGCAGACAAGATAAAGACGCTGGCTTTTGTGGAGGCGCCAATTTTGGCCAGACCAATAGCAGCGGCAATTTCATTTATGGCACTGGCGTCACTTGGGGAATTCGGAGCAGCGAGCTTCCTCGCCTATGGGTCTCAAGCAACCCTGCCGCTTGCTATGTTCCGCCTGGCTAGCAGGCCAGGAGAAGTAAATCTAGGTATGGCCATGACGACAGCTTTGATTTTTATTTTGCTGGCACTGTTAGTTATCTATTTCATTTCTCGTGAAAAGAAAACTGAACTTTCTGTTCGGTAAGACGTTTCCTAATGACGTCCGTCGCTTCTTTCGACTGATCTATCAAAATAAAAGTTCTACCGAGCTCAGCAGCAACTGCGCCGGTTGTGCCACTGCCGGCAAAGAAATCCAGTACTAGATCTCCTGGCTTGGAACTGGCTTGGATAATTCTTCGTAAAATTCCAATTGGCTTCTGGGTTGGATAGCCAGTCTTTTCCTTACCGGTTGGCGAGACGATGGTGTGCCACCAAACATCAGTTGGCAACTTTCCTCGCTCTGCTTTTTCAGGCGTCACTAGACCTGGTGCCATGTATGGCTCGCGATCTACTGTTTCAGAATCGAAATAGTACTGCTTGGCATTTTTGACGTAGACCAGGATGGTGTCGTGCTTGCTGGGCCATTTCCCCTTGCTTTTTCCGCCGTAGTCATAGGCCCAGATGATTTCATTTAGAAAGTTTTCTCGGCCGAAAAGACCATCAAGCATGACTTTGGCGTAGTGAGCTTCGCGATAATCAAGGTGTAGGTAGATAGTTCCGGTTTCTTTCAAAAGGCGCTTGGCTTCCTCTAGCCGAGGCAGAAGGAATTCCCAGTAATCAGTGAAAGCATCGTCGTAGGACATGATTGAGGAAACAATTTGCTGATATTGATTGCCGCCGAAGCCAGCGGTGCCAGTGGTTGACCGTTCTGAGCGTCTAGTCTTCCGCTGCTGAACCTTGCCAGTATTAAAGGGTGGGTCAATATAGATAAGGTCAACTGTGTTGCTGCCTAGCGTTTTCAGAATTGCTAGATTGTCAGCTAGGTAGACCTTAGATTCGCTCACGAAGGGAAGATTAACAGCATGAACACAAATGTTGTGCACGACATTGAGAATCACCGCTATGAGATCTTCTTGGATAACGAGCGGGTAGGGCTGATGGACTACGAGCTCCGTCCTGGTGAGATTCACCTTGTTCATACTGAAGTTGACCCGGCACAGCAGGGTAAGAACTTAGCTGCCATCTTGCTCAAAGAGTCACTGGCGGACATTCGAGCACGTGGAAAAGAAAAAGTTGTTCCAGTTTGCTCTTACACAGTGCGCTACATGGAAAAGCACCCGGATACACAGGACTTGCTACTGAATCCGATCGAGGAAGCCATCGCAGCTTGCCGCTGGTATAAGAAGTAATTACTCCCAGACGCTTGGCGCTGGTTCTTTGCCCTTCGGTAGTTGACACTCTTTGGCCCACTGCTCAACCCACTTTGGAAGTTGTGGTCGCTCGCCTGGCCAACCGCCAGAGCCTTCCATGACTTCCTGTGGTGTGAGAGTTCCCCAGGAGCGCTTTAGAAATCTTCCGCGCATGATTGCTCTGGCGTAGATTTCACCCTCTCTGACAAATCGCTGCTCGATGAAGTACGCAACCTCATCCCAACCAATCACTTTGGTTTCAATGGTGAACTTCTGCCAAGGCAAGAGAGCTTTGCGATAGCTGATAGTTGAGTTAACAACAATTGGGAACCAACCCTTCTTGTTCCACTGCTGCCAAAAACCAGAGCGTAAACCTTGATCGAATCGGCCGATGTCCATCAGCGTCAAGAAAATTCCATTGTTCATGTGGTTATAGATATCAAGATCAGTTGGCCAAACTCGCAGAGTGAGTTTGGAAACTTCATCTATTCGAACCTTGGGCCTCGTGCGCCAAGAAATCAAAACGTAGAGAATGCGAAACCAGAGCTTCACCAGATCACCACTCTTTCCTTCTCTTCCATCCACATCCCATCGCCTGGCTTGACATCAAACGCCTCATGGAAAACAGAAAGGTTTTTGACAATCTGGTTTGCTCGGAACTCAGGTGGTGAGTGAGGATCGGTAGCAAGACGCTGAATCAAAATCTCGTCACGGTGCTTGGTCCGCCAGCACTGCGCCCAGCTCATAACAAAGCGCTGAGCCGCAGAAAACCCATCAATTACCGGTGGCTCTTTGCCAGCCAGTGAAAGTAAATATGCCTTCCAGGCAATACCGAGACCACCAAGGTCGCCAATGTTCTCTCCGATTGTTAGCTCGCCATTGACCTTGTATTTGTCATCTAGCTGTTCGGGTGAAAGAGCTGAGTACTGATCAATCAGACTCTTGGTTCGCTCCTCGAAAGCCTTACGGTCTTCCTCCGTCCACCAGGAAACCAGCTTGCCGTCTCCGTCATACTTCGAGCCCTGATCGTCAAAGCCATGGCCAATCTCGTGCCCAATCACGGCGCCAATTCCACCAAAGTTGATGGCGTCATCGGCATCCGGCGAAAAGAATGGGGGCTGCAAAATAGCCGCTGGGAAAACAATCTCATTCAAACCTGGGTTGTAATACGCGTTGACGGTTTGCGGAGTCATGTGCCACTCATCGCGATCAATCGGTGAACCAATCTTGTTGGCGTTGTAATCAAACTGCCAGCGGGAGACATTCTTTACGTTTTGAATCAGATCGTCTCTGGTGATCTTGATTGAGCTGTAGTCCTTCCACTTAACCGGATAACCAATCTTCGGAGTGAACTTCTTTAGCTTGACCAGAGCCTTTTCTTTCGTGGCATCGGTCATCCACGCAAGTGCCTTGATGCTTTGCTCATAAGCCTTGACTAGGTATGCAACCAGTTCATCCATTCGCTCTTTAGCTTGGGGTGGGAAGTGTTTTTCAACATAGATCTGTCCGACCGCTTCGCCGAGTGAGCCCTCAACGATGGTCACCGCTCGCTTCCAACGTGGGCGGTTCACTGGCTGACCAGTTAGTTTCTTGCCATAAAAATCAAATCGCTCAGCGACAAAAGCATCCGAAAGATATGGCGCATAGCTTTGAATAACATCGACAATCAAAGCATTCTTCATGGCCGCAAGATTTTCATCGGTAGCAAGCGAAGAAAGCCCTTCAAAAAATGAAGGCATCATGACAACGGATTCATCAAATAACTTCTTTGAAAAGTTGATGCCGCTGATGTAGTCGTCCCAGTGCAGCTTGGGAGCTAAAGACTTGAGCTCGTTTAGCGACTTTAGGTTATAGGTCTTCTCCGCATCTCTACTGTCAACTCGGTTCCAGTGGTGCGATGCAAGTTTGTGCTCAAACTCGTAAACACTCCTTGCTCGCGCCTCTGCGTCTGAGTAGCCGGCAAGAGTGAGCATGCGAGTTAGGTGAGGAACGTATTCTTTTCTAATTTCTTCATACTTTTCATCAAAGTAGTAATCGCGATCAGGAAGACCTAAGCCCCCTTGATAGAAATGAACTAGATAGCGCTCTGGATTTCCTGGGTCGTTATCAACATATGATCCCCAGAATCCACCAAGCAGCACTCTTTCAAATTCACCAATTAGTTTGAAAAGCTCTGAAACAGATTTGACCGCTTCCACTTTTGCTAAGTCTTCTTTCAGTGGCTCAGCCCCAAGCGCTTCAATTCTTTTCTCATCCAAGAAGCTGGCATACAGATCGCCAATCTGCTGGCTCACGCCTGGCTTTGGATTGTTGGCGGCCTCCTCCAAAATTTCCTTGACTGCTAGTTCTGAGTCATCGGCGAGCATATGGAAGGAGCCATAAACCGCCTTGTCTTCGGGGATGTCGGTTGCCTCCAGCCAGGTTCCGTTCACGTGGCGGAACAGGTCGTCTTGGGGTCTAATTGATTGATTTATCGCGGCTTTATCAAGCCCAGGGTTCATTGCCATGGGCCTAGTCTAGGCAATTGCTTGGTGGCTAAACTGGGCCG
>CAZTLT010000068.1:0-483 GCA_964614615.1 uncultured Aquiluna sp.
CCTCAAAACTCCTGATATTTCGGGCTTTTTGGGCCTGTTTTGCCAGCTGACTGGCAGGCGGGTAGCGGATCTCAGAAAGGCTCAGTCCATGCGGTCCGACCACCTTGAAAGCACTGGTCCGCTTGGCTTCCTTCTGGATTTTTGACAGCTCAGACGAAGTTAGCCTGCCTTCCCCAACCGCAATCAGGGCACCAACCAGCGCCCGAACCATGTTGTGACAAAAGGCGTCGGCTGACACAGAAACCAGGATTCGACCATCCCGCTCTCTTTTGGCAGATAGCTTTCTGAGCTCCCGAATGGTCGTCGCACCCTCGCGCGGCTTACAAAAAGCCCCGAAGTCTTTGAGTCCCAGAAGCTTCTTGGCGGCGGCATTCATTTTCTCAACCGATAAGACCTTGGGATGGGTCAAGGTGTAGCGAACCCACTTGGGATTTGGAGGGCACTGTGCATCCGCGATTGAGTAAACATAGTTTCTCCCCGTAG
>CAZTLT010000068.1:493-5963 GCA_964614615.1 uncultured Aquiluna sp.
CCATTCATCGCCGGGTATTCATCTGCTACTGGTCTGTCCATCGGCGATTGCGTAAACATAGCTTCTGCCAGTAGCTGAAAACCTGGCATCAAATCCAGGCTTAGCTTCTTCTACTGCCAACACTGCAACATCTGCTGGTAGAAGTGAATTAATCCGCTGAGCACTCAGCGGGTTTCTGCCAACCCTTTTGAGCTGGGTGGAGTTGAGATCAATGTGGCAGACCTGGTGGTCAGCGTGAACACCGGCATCGGTTCTTCCGCCAACTCGCATAAAAAAATCATCTTCAGACTGACCAAGAATTTCGCTCAGTGCACTTAGCAGTTCACCTTGAACAGTCCTTAGATTTGGCTGCTTAGCCCAACCGGCAAAGTCAGTTCCGTCGTAGGAGAGATCAATCCGAAAACGAGTAAGCCCGCCGGTTTCTCCAGCGGGCGCACTCATGGAGTTTTTTCCTATTCGGACTTCTCTTCAGCAGCAGGCTCTTCAGCAGGAGCTTCAGCTACTGCCTCCTCTACTGCTGGAGCTTCTGCAACAACTTCTTCTACAGCCTCAGCTGCTACTTCAGCTGGTGCCTCGGTTGCAACTTCTTCAACAGCCTCTGCTGCAACAGCAGATCCGCCAGCGGTTGCAACGTTGTTGGTTAGCTTGACCTTGTTGGTTCTTGGTCTTGGAGTTACTGGCTCCAAAACGAGTTCGATAACTGCCATTGGAGCGTTGTCGCCCTTACGGAAACCAAGCTTGGTCACGCGGGTGTAGCCGCCCTGGCGGTCATTGACCTGCGGAGCAATCACTGTGAACAGTTCGTGGACAACTGACTTGTCGAGAACCGACTGCATTACGCGACGACGGGATGCCAGATCTCCTCGCTTTGCGAAGGTGATTAGGCGCTCCGCCACTGGACGCAGGCGCTTTGCTCTGGTCTCAGTGGTGGTGATCTTGCCGTGCTTGAACAGCGAGGTGGCCATGTTGTTGAGCATTAGTCGCTCGTGAGCTGGTCCGCCTCCGAGACGTGGGCCCTTAGTTGGGGTAGGCATTAGTTTCTCCTTGCGCCTTAGATCTGGTCGTCGTCGTAATTTCCGCCGAAGTAGGCGGAGTCAAATCCTGGTACTGCGTCCTTGAAGCGAAGTCCCAAGCTGGCTAGCTTGTCGCGAACCTCATCCACGGACTTTGAACCAAAGTTGCGAATGTTCATTAGCTGGTCTTCGCTTAGTGCGATTAGCTCTGCAACTGTGTTGATTCCCTCGCGCTTGAGGCAGTTGTAGGAGCGAACGGTTAGGTCAAGGTCTTCGATTGGAGTTGAAAGCTCGCTGGATGCTGCCATCTCAACTGGAGCTGGGCCAATCTCAATACCCTCAGCCTCTGCGTTTAGTTCCTTCGCAAGACCAAACAGCTCAACCAAGGTTGAGCCGGCAGATGCAACAGCATCACGTGGCTTGGTGGAAGGCTTGGTTTCAATGTCGATTACTAGCTTGTCGAAGTTGGTGAACTCACCGGCACGGGTTGCCTCAACTCGGTAGGCAACACGCAGCACTGGGGAGTAAATCGAGTCAACTGGAATCACGCCAGCCTCGGCATCTGGGTTGCGGTTCTGGCTTGCCTGAACGTAACCACGACCGCGCTCAATGATGAACTCGATCTCTAGCTTGCCGCTGCCATTGATGTGTGCAAGCACTAGCTCTGGGTTGTGAACCTCAACTCCGGCTGGGACCTGAATGTCAGCTGCGGTAACAGGACCAGCAGTTGACTTGGAGAGGTGGGCAACCACTGGAGCGTCGTGCTCAGAGGAAACCACCAATTCCTTGATGTTCAAAATCAACTCAACCACGTCTTCCTTCACACCTTCAACGGTGGAGAATTCGTGGCTAACACCCTGAATACGGATGTTGGTAACCGCTGCTCCTGGAATGGATGACAGGAGGGTGCGGCGAAGTGAGTTACCTAGGGTGTAACCAAAACCAGGCTCCAGCGGATCAAGAATGAAACGTGAACGGGTTTCGCTTACTACTTCTTCGTGCAGGGTTGGGCGCTGTGCAATTAGCACTATTTATTTCCTTTCGTCTGAGTACCCACTATTTGATACTCGTGATGACTTGGCTATTAAGTTGTTTGAAGCTTTAGTTAGACACGGCGACGCTTTGGAGGGCGGCATCCGTTGTGTGCCTGTGGGGTCACATCGGAAATCGAACCAACTTCCAAACCAGCTGCCTGCAGGGAACGGATTGCAGTCTCGCGACCAGATCCTGGACCCTTCACAAAAACATCAACCTTCTTTAGGCCGTGCTCTTGAGCTTTTCTAGCTGCGTTTTCAGCGGCTAGCTGAGCTGCGAATGGAGTGGACTTTCTTGATCCCTTGAAACCAACATCACCCGAGGATGACCAGGAGATAACTGCTCCGGTTGGGTCGGTGATTGTGATGATGGTGTTGTTAAAGGTCGAGCGGATGTGTGCCTGACCGGTTGGGACGTTCTTCTTCTCTTTACGTCTTGGCTTCTTTGCGGCACCAGTTGTCTTTGCCGCTGTGGTTGCTTTAGGGGCTGCCATTTTTCTCTCTCCTAATCAAACCGCGGCTAGCGGGTTGCTACTTTCTTGCCGGCTACTGTGCGCTTCGGACCCTTGCGAGTACGAGCGTTGGTCTTGGTGCGCTGACCGCGGACTGGAAGTCCCTTGCGGTGGCGAATTCCTTGGTATGAACCAATTTCAACTTTTCTGCGAATGTCCGCAGCAACTTCACGACGAAGATCACCCTCGACCTTGAAGTTCTTTTCGATGGTGTCACGAAGGGCAACCAACTGGTCGTCAGTTAGATCCTTCACGCGGATGTTTTCGTTGACGGAGGTGGTCTTTAGAATCTCGCGAGAGCGAGTTGGACCAATTCCATAGATGTAGGTGAGTGCGATAATCACTCGCTTGTCGCGAGGAATATCAACTCCTGCTATACGTGCCATAAGGAAATTCCTTTTACTAATAAGAAGGTCTTCAGCAACTCATTCCCAATCTGGCAGATCGGGCTCCGGCCTTCTTCCGGAGGTTAGCTTTCGCTTTGAGTTGCCCTGGTTATTTAGTTGTTAGCCCTGACGAGCCTTGAACTTTGGGTTCTTCTTGTTAATGACGTAGGTCTTACCCTTACGACGAACTACCACTGAACCCGGCTTGTCTTTCAGTGACTTGAGAGATGCTCTTACCTTCATGTCCCTATCCTTTTTATTTGTAGCGGTAAATGATTCGGCCGCGAGTCAGGTCGTAAGTCGACAACTCCACAATCACACGATCCTCTGGGAGGATGCGGATATAGTGCTGTCGCATTTTTCCTGAGATGTGGGCGAGGACTAAATGTCCGTTCGTCAATTCCACTCTGAACATTGCGTTCGGTAGAGCTTCTTTGACTACTCCCTCGATCTCAATTACGCCGTCTTTATTGGCCATACTCACTTCACTACGTTGAGCGCAACAAACATGAAAAAACCAAGGCTTTTGAGCTAAGGGTTTTCGTGTCAGAAACGCCGAAGAGCAAGTCTAGGGGGTTTTGCTGGCGAATGCTAGTGGGGCTAGTCCAGCTCGACCGGCACCACGCCATAGCGAGCCAGCCTTGATTTTCCGCCATCCGGGGCGGTCAAAACCCAGATTCCTCTGGAATGCAGGGCAACCGAGTGCTCCCAGTGGGCCCCATCGGAGCCGTCCATGGTCTCAACGGTCCAGTCATCGTCCTGGATGAAGGTGGCTTGGTCGCCGGCTGTAATCATCGGCTCGATCGCCAAGCACATCCCGGCCGCGAGCTTTGGTCCCGGATCGCGAGTCTTGTAATTGAAAACAGCTGGGTCTTCGTGCATTGAGCGACCAATGCCGTGACCAATGTATTGCTGCAAGATCCCGTAGGGACCCTGACTCTTCACGTAATTCTCAATTGCAATGCCGATGTCATTAAGCTTGCTGCCCTTGGCAAAAGCTGCAATGCCAGCCCAGAGCGACTCCTCGCAAACATCAGACTGCTTTTGCCTTTGCTTTGTCAGAGCTGAATCATCCCCTGGCACCACAATCGAAAAAGCACTATCGCCATTCCAACCATCAACCTCAGCGCCGCAATCAACCGAAAGTAAATCACCTGCTTTTAGGGCTCGATTACTAGGGATGCCATGAACTATCTCACTATTAATGGATGCGCAGATGGTGTGGTAATAGCCAGGCACCAACTGAAAGTTTGGTCTTCCCCCACCATCACGAATTGTTTTTTCAGCAATCGCATCAAGCTCCAACGTGGTGATTCCTGGCTTGACCGCTGCTTTGACATTCTCAAGAGCCTCAGCAGTGAGAAGACCAGCAATTCGCATCTTGCGAATCTCTTCGTCGGTTTTGAGTGTGTAGCTTTTTCTCATTTGCTGAATCCGCGAGCGGACAGCGCCTCGATGATTCTGCCAGTAACTTCCTCTACTTCACCAAGACCATCAATCATCGAAACTGCGCCGCGAGAAACATAAACGTCAATCAGCGGTGCAGTCTGCTCCTCATAAACAGCCAGTCGGCGCTTGATTACCTCTGGGGTGTCATCGCTTCTGCCCTGCTGCACTGCGCGACCGGAGAGTCGGCGCAGAAGCTCGTCACCATCAGCAGTCAGCTGCACTACCGCATCCAGTTTCTTGTCGGCATCGTGCAGAATCTGATCCAGCTCTTCAACCTGATCAATAGTTCTTGGGTAGCCATCTAGCAAGAAACCAACTTGCGCATCGGGTTTGTGCAGGCGATCACGAACCAATTCATTGGTCAGTGAATCTGGAACGTACTCGCCGCGGTCCATGTAGGCCTTTGCTTTCAGACCAAGTTCGGTTTCGTTGCGCACATTCTCACGAAATATATCTCCGGTTGAAATGGCAGGAATCCCAAAGTACTTGGCAAGCTCAGCTGCCTGGGTTCCCTTCCCGGCACCTGGTGGGCCGATCAGGAGTAGCCGGATCACCGCAGTAGACCCTCGTAATTACGCTGTTCCATCTGAGCGTTAATCTGCTTCACAGTCTGCAAACCAACACCCACGATGATCAGGATTGAAGTTCCACCAAACGGGAAGTTCTGGTTAGTTCCAATGGCGCTGAAGGCAACCAGTGGAATCAGAGCAATCAAACCTAGATAGATGGCACCTGGAGCGGTAATTCTGGAAATTACATACTCTAGGTATTCGGTGGTCGGACGACCAGCGCGAATACCAGGGATAAATCCACCGTACTTCTTCATGTTGTCGCTGATCTCCTCAGGATTTAGGGTGATGGCGACATAGAAGTAGGTGAATCCAACAATGAGCGCAAAGTAAAGCGCCATGTAGACCGGGTGATCACCGTTAGTTAGGTAAGTCGAAATGAAAGTCACCCACGGGGCAACCTGACCGGTCGTTGGATCTGGCTGGTTGAACTGCGCGAGCAGTGCAGGCAAGTAAAGCATTGAGGAGGCGAAGATAACCGGGATAACACCAGCGGTGTTTACCTTC
>CAZTLT010000069.1:0-5750 GCA_964614615.1 uncultured Aquiluna sp.
GGAATGGACTTCTAAGAAGGTCAACTAAAGGAACAGGGTGGCTAAGCCACCCTGTTTTTTTATTTGCTTATTTCAAAAATAAACGTAGCTCCACCACCGGGAGTTTCCTCAACCCATATCTTGCCCTCATGAGCATCAATGATTGACTTGGCGATTGCTAAGCCCAAGCCGGAGCCACCTGTTTCTCTGTTTCTGGAATTATCAATGCGGTAGAAGCGATCAAATATTTTTTCGCGCAGACCTTCTGGAACGCCTTCACCGCGGTCGATTACACTCACACGGATCTTGTCTGTATGGTCCTTGATTTCAACCGTAACCTCTGAGGATTTTGGCGCAAATCGTGCCGCGTTAGCGAGCAGGTTGGTGAGCACCTGTTTGATTCGGTCGCCATCAATTTCTAGATTGCATGACTTCATATCGGTTGCAACTCTGAAGCTAATTTCTTGGTTAGCGACGGACGCATCTTTGACGCTGGCCTGAGCTAGCTCAATTAGGTCAGACGGCTTCTTCTTTAGATTCTCAAGCTCGTCCATCCGAGTCAGTGTCAACAGGCTTTCGACCAGGCCGCTCATCCGAATCGCTTCGCTTTCAATGCGGCCCATGGCTTCGTTTAGATCTTGCTTGCTCTTGATTGCACCCATTCGATAGAGCTCGGCGTATCCGCGCACGGTAACGAGGGGGGTTCTGAGTTCATGACTGGCATCAGACACAAAGCGGCGCATTTGATTTAAGGTTTTGTCCTTGCCGCGGACCGCTGACTCAATTGAATCGAGCATGCTGTTCAGTGCTCTATTGATTCGGCCAATCTCAGTTTTGCCGTGGCGCTGGACCAGACGAGACGAAAACTTTCCGCTCTTTACTGCCTCCGCGGTTCGCTCAACTTCCTTCAGTGGGCGTAGCGCCGAAGTAATTGTTAGCCAAATAGCCAAGCCAGAGAGAAATAGCAGTAGTACCCCGAATCTTCCGCCAATCACCCCGTATTCGTTGATTATTTGGCGATTGTTGTTGGTGGGAAGTCCAACCACGACGGATCCGTTCGCGTTTTGCAGCGGCAGCGCAACCACTCGCCAATTTTGGTCAGGGCCTACTACCTCGACCTCGGCATCAAATGGAATTCCACCGATCTCAACCACTTTTTCGCTGGTCAGGCTGGAGAAGTTTGGTACCTGGCGGCCGCCGCCGGTTGCCGAGACTAGGCCCAGAAACTGGTTTCCCTGTGAGTCAAGAATTGCGATGTAGTAATCACTCGGTAGGGCAGGAAGTGTCAGGTCACCGGTGGTTACCCTGATTTGAAGGCGCAAGGGATTTTCTGCTCGCAACTGGTTCGCAGTTGCAATTAGAAGATTGTCGGTGTTTTGTTGCAAATAGGTTGACAGTAGCGCTACCGTTCCGGCGCTGGAGATTGTTAGTAGCAGCCCAATCAGAAAAACTGACATCGTTGTTAGCTTTGCCCGCAGGGATACTCTTTCCCAGGCTGCTAAAAAACGATTCTTCAATTTAGTTAGGCCTTAGGACCCTTGAGCATGTAGCCAACACCGCGCTTGGTAACAATTAGCGGCTCAGTTGAAATTGGGTCAAGCTTCTTTCTCAAGTAGGAGACATAAGATTCGACGATTCCCATCTCACCATTGAAGTCGTACTCCCAGACATGGTCAAGTATCTGCGCTTTGGTCAAGACTCTGTTTGGGTTGGTGGCCAAGTAGCGAAGCAGTTGATACTCGGTGGGGGATAGATCTACCAGCTGTCCCTTGACAGTTACCTCGTGAGCGTCTTCGTTGATTGTTAGCTCGCCCACCGAAATTACCGATTTAGTTTGGTCTTTGCCGGTTCGGCGCATGATTGCGCTAATGCGAGCAATAATTTCATCAAGACTGAAGGGTTTGGTTACGTAGTCGTCTCCACCCACCGTTAGTCCGGTCACCTTGTCTTCGGTGTCATCGCGGGCAGTCAAAAACAGAATTGGCACCTCGATGCCCAAACTGCGGATCTTCTTAGTCACTCCAAAGCCAGAGATGTCCGGCAGCATGACGTCCAGCAACACGACATCTGGTTGGTTGTCGACGATCTTGTTGATTGCCTCGTTGCCATTGGCGGCGGTTAGGACCTGGTGCCCCTGAAAGCGCAGGCTCGCAGAGAGCAGGTCACGAATGTTCGGTTCATCATCAACTACCAGCACCTTGAGATTTTCCATGGGAAGAGTCTGCCTGAGAACGCTGGAAGATTTCTGAGAATTGGCTGGACTAGAAGTCCTCGGCGTTCAAAATCTCGTAGGAGTACCCCTGTTCCGCTAAAAAGCGCTGCCGGTTCTGGGCAAAGTCTTGTTCGACGGTGTCCCTGGCGACCAAGGTATAGAACTGTGCAGTTCTGCCATCTTGTTTTGGCCTAAGTAGGCGGCCAAGTCGTTGTGCCTCTTCTTGCCTAGAACCAAATGATCCTGAGATTTGAATCGCCAGCGACGCCTCTGGTAAGTCCACTGAGAAATTTGCAACCTTCGAGACAACCAGAGCTTTTAGTTTGCCCGTTCGAAAATCAGCAAATAGCTGCTCCCTGTCAACCACAGGTGTCTCACCCGTCAGCTTCGGTATTCCGAGCGACTTCGAAACCTCTTCTATCTGATCGAGATATTGGCCGATGATCAGGGTTGGTTCGTTTGGATATTTCTCAAGCAGTTTTTTCAGCATCGGCAGCTTAGCCGTTGCAGTTGCTGCGATTCTAAATCTGGCATCAGCATCACTAATCGCATATTTCATGCGATCTTCATCTGGAAGTGTGATGCGAATCTCGTAGCACTTGGCAGGAGCAATATATCCCTGCGCTTCGATGTCTTTCCATGGAGCATCAAACCGCTTGGGACCAATTAGAGAAAAGACATCTGACTCTCTACCATCTTCTCTGACTAAGGTGGCGGTTAGTCCAAGTCTGCGTCTAGCTTGTAAATCAGCGGTCATCTTAAAGATTGGCGCCGGCAGCAAATGCACTTCGTCATAAATGATTAGTCCCCAGTCGCGTGCGTTCAGCAAAGCTAGGTGGGCAAACTCTCCTTGCCTTTTAGTGGTGAGAATTTGGTAGGTGGCAATGGTAACTGGGGCAAGTTGCTTGGATGCCCCTGAGTATTCAGCGACATCTTCTTCCCGAAGGTCGGTTCGTTTAAGAAGTTCTTCTCGCCACTGCCTGGCAGCTACCGTGTTGGTCACCAAGATCAGAGTGTTGGTATCGAAGTGAGCCATTGCCGCAGCACCCACCAAGGTCTTGCCAGCGCCGCAAGGAAGCACCACCACTCCCGAGCCGCCGGCAGCAAATTTCTCAACCGCTTGCTTTTGATAGTCGCGCATTGACCAACCTGTTTGATCAAGTTCAATGCTGTGCGGGGTGCCTGGAGTAAAACCGGCATTATCTTCCGCAGGCCAACCCAGTTTTAGCAGCTGCTGTTTTAGTTGACCGCGTGCCCAGTCGCGTATACGAAAGCCTTCCTCAACCCGCCCCTCCAGCAGTTCGGCAATCTTTGGGTTAGTGGTTACCTCCGTCAGGACAGCCAGGTTGCTGCTTTTTAGGAGCAAGCCTTGCGCATCCCTGCTGATTACCAGTTTTCCAAATCGATCAATTGTGCTGCGGATTTCCGAGGTGACAGTCTCGGGCAGGGGATACTTCGACCACTTGCTTAGTGAATCAATTATGAAATCGGCGTTGTGACCGGCGGCACGTGCATTCCATAGCCCAAGTCGGCTAATTCGGTAGGTATGAATGTGCTCCGGGGCTCTTTCTAGCTCAGCAAATATGGCTAGCTCGTGACGAGCTTCCTCGGCCTCAGCGTGGTCAGTCTCCAGTAAAACTGTTTTATCGCTTTGAACAATCAGTGGCCCGGGCATCCGACCAGCCTAACTCAGCACAACCGAACTAATTCGAGCCAGCGGCAGGGTGCGCTCAGCCTGCTTCGCCTCATCCCTGCCTCGCAGACGGTTATTGGCGAGCCCCAGCGGAGTTAGAAGTAGCTCGGTTAGGGTGCCATTTATATCAATCTTGACCTGCACCTGCAGCTTGTTCTTGATTGCAAACTCTAATTGTCTTGCCACGTCGCCCTGATCGGCGATTGCCCTCTCTCCGCTTTGCAGTGCCAGCGCTCTGGCCAGAAGCTCAGATTGATTTGTGAGTTCAGCGGCCGGGGAACTAAAGCGGGGAGAGATAATCCTTCCCTCCTGATCAATCATGACGGCCGGATAGCCAGCCGCTCTGAGCGAGAAGTAGCAAAGCTCTTGCGAGGCAGCGGTAGTCAAACAGCCATCAGTATTTTTCAGTGACAGATGAGCCAGCGATTTTTCATTGCTGATTTGCGTCAAGAGAATTTGATCTTCTGAAACAATCTCGGTTTGGTTCGCGGTGATTACTTTCAAAGAACCAAATCGGCGAGCTGTTTCTTGAAGTAGATAGCTAACCGGTTGCGGTAGTGCTCCAGCTGTTGCCGATTCCAAAACGTTTGTGATTTCACTAATCTCGCCACCAGATTCCAAATGATGCGAGACAGAAAGCCCAGTAAGCCGAAAGCGGCAGGCTAAACCAAGATCTTCACTGTTTGCAAATGAGTCGAGCTTGCGCTGCAAAGCGGCATCAATTGGACCTGGGCAAATTACTGTCAGGTCTCCTTGAACAATTAGTTTTTGCTGGGTCTTTGGTAGCTCAGCTACCGCTGCTCTAATCACCCCGGCCAATCCTCCCGCCAGTAATGCTGGCCTTGGTTGATCGCGATCAAGTAGACCAAGGCTGGCGCCAAACTGCAGCAGGAGCAGCTTTGATTGATCCAGCAGGGGATAGTCGCTACTGATTTGATCGGTGATGCGATTGCCTGACAGGGCGAGCTTGGGCAGATCCCAGCAGGCTGTTACTAGAAATGAATATGCATCAGCTCTACTCATTTCAAGCCAGCGTTGAGCTTTTTCACTCGCCACCCAGCGGCCAGAGTGCTCAGCCAACAGTCCTGCTTGCTGAGCAAGACGGAAACGTGTTTGCAGCTCAGTGGTTGACCACTTGAGTTTCTCGGCAATGATTTTGGCATCGGCGGCCTTTAGACCCGTTCTGGTTTTTTCAAACCAGTGCTGCTCCAGGGCAAAGAGAATTTCGGTAATTGCCAGAAGGGTCTCATAGCCGGAGAGTGAGCTGGCGGGTTGAGCCAGGCGGGGCAGTGCTACTGGCTTTAGCAGTTTTAGTGCTTCCTGCGCCTCTTCAAATATTTTGCTATCGGCGAGAAAAGCAGATTTGAGCGCAGCTGAGTTTTTTCCCTGGGCCAGATTTGCCAGCTCTTTTTTGCTAAGTCTTCGAATCCGCTCCTCCAGCTCTCTTTTAGAGAGCAGCAGCTTTGCTAGGTCAAACAGATCAGAGCAGCTTGCACTAGAGCTGACCAAAGAGCCCAGCACTCTCGCTAGCTCTTCCCCCGGCAACTCCTTCAGGCGGTTAGCTAGCGGAAGAATGGCGCTCAATTATCGCGAGCCTCTCTGGATCGGCGAATGATGGCCGCTACCAACAGGGCAATAATCATCAAAAAGCCAACCGGCAGCCCAATCAGCGGAAGCTGAGCCAGCAAGACTGGCAAATCAGTGACGCCAAAAAAGACCAGTAGCAGGGTGGTCAGGATCGAGAGGACAGACAGGCCAATCACCGAAACAGCCATGGCGGCTAGAACTATCTCGGCTCGGGACTGTTTGCGGTTTTCAGGCATCCGTTAAGCCTATTGCTTTGGGTTACACTTGCCTGCGACTTAT
>CAZTLT010000070.1:0-5626 GCA_964614615.1 uncultured Aquiluna sp.
AATCGGCACCACCACCTTCGATTTGAGGTGATCTGGTGAGCACAAAGATCATTAGCCATGCTGCTTCCGACATCGGAAAGCACAGAAGCTCCAACCAAGACTCCGGTTATGCCGGCTATCAGCTCTACTTCGTAGCCGATGGCATGGGTGGTCACGCCGGTGGTGATATTGCATCCGCCATTGCCTCCCAAAGAATTGCTTTGACGGATGCACGCTATGACTCAATAGATGAGGCGATAGAAACCATCAAGAGCGGCATCTTGGAAGCTAACTCGATGTTGGCTGCCACGGTTGCCGAGCACCCTGACCTGGAGGGAATGGGAACAACTTTCTCGGGGATTTTGGTGCAGGGAAATCAGGTGCTCACCGCACACATCGGTGACTCGCGTATCTACCTGATCAGAGATGGTGAAGTAAAACAGGTTTCCACCGACCACACCTTTGTTCAGCGTCTGGTTGAGATGGGAAGAATCACCGCCGAAGAGGCACTGGTTCACCCCAGACGCAGCGTGCTTATGCGCGTGCTAGGTGATGTTGTTGGTGATCCTGAGATTGATGTTGCCCTCTTTGATGCAGTTGCCGGCGATCGCTGGATGATTTGCAGTGATGGTTTATCGGGGGTTGTGCCCGAAGAGCTGATGGCGAGGGTACTCACCTCCAACATTTCTCCTTCCGAAGCCGCTGACTTGCTAGTTGGTGAGGCGCTGGAATTTGGTGCTCCGGACAACGTGACGGTTGTAATTGCTGACATCGTAAGAGCATCAGTTGAAACAGATTTTGAGCCATCTGCTCGATTTGTTGGCTCTGGTGCTAACGAGGTTGTAATTGCTGAAAGCAGGGGCAGCAAGATTCTGCAGCTGCTAAACCCACTCTCACTGCTCGAGCTACTGAAGTCGCCAGAAGACCCAACCGAATACCAGCCGGAATCCGAAGAGGCACTGGAGAAGATCTTGGCCGAGACCAAGCGCAAGATTCGCTGGCGAGGCTTTAGATCAGTTTTAGCTTGGTTCCTGATTGCTCTATCTGCGGTTGGTGTTGGCTATCTTGCCTACAGCTACACCCAGACTCGCTTCTATGTTGCAGAGTTTGAAGGACAGGTAACTATCTTCCAAGGAATCAAGGAAGAGCTTGGGCCACTTAAATTCAGCCAGCCTTATCAGGTGAGTGAGATTTCAATTGACCAACTCTCTCCGTTCCAACAGGAACTCATTTCAAGATCTATTTCTGCCAATTCACTAGAAGATGCGCAGAGAATTCTGGGTCAGCTGGAGGAGAGCTTAGGTGAGTAATCTCAGCCTGACCGGAGCAATTCCTGCCCTGATCAAGACGGTGCCAAGATCTCGAAACTTTGAAGCAGTGTTGCTGTTTTGGGTTTCTGGTATTCACGCCTACGCTCTTGCGCAGGTTCAGCTTTCGATTTTGCAGGTCATGACCTGGGAGATGCTGCTTTACTGGGCGCCGCCAACCATCACCGCACTTTTATTCCACTGGGTGCTAAGAAGAAGAGCATTGAAGGCGGATGGCCTCATGCTGCCTCTAGCTTTCTTACTAAATGGCCTTGGAATCGCAATGATTTATCGCCTGGACCTAGCTGACCAAGCCAGCGGTGGTTTGGGTGGAGTAGCAATGCGGCAGGTTTGGCTCAGCTGCTTTGCAATGCTGATTGCTGCGGCGGTCGTCCGCTGGGTTCCAAACCACCTAACCCTTCGTCGCTGGCCATTTGTTTCGGGGCTTTCAGCGATTGTGCTGTTGGTGCTGCCAGCGGCACCCGTGATCGGTAGAACCATCAATGGCGCGACTCTGTGGGTGGGAACAGATGAGCTGAGTTTCCAACCGGGTGAAATAGCAAAGATTTTGTTAGCTATTTTCTTTGCCGGTTACTTGGTTTCCAGACAAAGTTCGCTGGCTGAAATTGGCTCCAGGGTGTTGGGAATCAGAGTTCCAAGAGCAAAAGACCTCGGTCCGATTTTGCTGTTTTGGCTGGCTTCGCTGGGTGTATTGATTATTCAAAGAGACCTTGGGACTTCGATTCTTTACTTCGGTCTATTTCTTGTGATGATCTATGTCGCAACCGGACGAGGTTTTTATGTTGGCGCCGGCATTGTCATGATTGTTTCTGGAACACTTGTTGCATCAAGACTTTTTGATTACGTCGGTAATCGTTTTGATTCTTGGATAAATCCATTTTCACTTGAAAACTACAACGCTATTGGTGGAAGTTACCAGTTGGTGCAGGCAATCTTTGGTATTGCTCACGGTGATGTTATTGGCACCGGTCTTGGCGGTGGCTTCCCGCAACTTATCCCGTTGGCAGAAAGCGATTTCATTTTTGCTGCACTGGGCGAAGAGCTTGGTCTAGCTGGAATCTTTGTGATCTTGGCTGTTTATCTGCTCTTGGTTTACCGCGGTCTTCGAGTTGCTAATTCTCACCCGGATGACTTTTCCAAGTTGCTAGCACTTGGTCTTTCGTTTGTGATTGGGCTGCAGGTGTTTGTGGTGGCGGGCGGTGTGATGGGGCTTTTGCCACTCACCGGACTAACCACTCCTTTCTTGGCAGCTGGTGGCTCGTCACTACTTGCCAACTGGTCAATCGTTGCACTGCTACTGATCATTTCGGATTCTTCCCTGAGGAGTCCAAGTGAATAAGCAGGTGAGAAGAGTAGGTCTTGTTTTGACCATGATGTTCATTGCACTCTTTGCAGTGGCAACATCCATTCAGGTTCTTCGCGCAAGTGAGCTCTATGCCGATGCTAGAAATGTTCGCGCATCTTACGAAACCTACAAAACACTGCGCGGAGCAATCATTGTTGGTGGCGTGCCGATTGTTACTTCGGTGCCGGTCAATGACGAGTACCGCTTCCTGCGCGAGTATGACAATGTCATCTACAACTCAGTAACCGGCTACTTCAGCATCTTCGCTGGCTCCAGCGGCATTGAAAGAGCGATGAACAGCTATATCTCA
This sequence comes from uncultured Aquiluna sp., assembly GCA_964614615.1. Taxonomy (GTDB): domain Bacteria; phylum Actinomycetota; class Actinomycetes; order Actinomycetales; family Microbacteriaceae; genus Aquiluna. The sequence continues at coordinate 2,963 of CAZTLT010000070.1, forward strand.
GGACAAAGCTCGGCGCAGTTCTTTGAGCAGATCAATGCGCTATTGGATGGAACACCGGTTACCGGCGCTGCGGTTGAGCTCACGCTGGACCCCGATGCACAAAGAGCAGCCTGGGATGCACTAGGTGATCGCAAGGGTGCGGTTATTGCGATGGAACCCAGCACCGGTCGAATACTGGCCATGGTTTCAAAACCCACTTTTGATGCCAATTTGTTGTCCAGCCACCAGCTCAGTGAAGTAGAAGAGAACTACGACAAGTTCATCAACAGCCCTGATCAGCCGCTAGTGAATAGAGCAATCGCGGGCGATCTCTACTTCCCAGGTTCGATTTTCAAATTGGTTGTTACTGCTGCAGCGCTGGAGAGTGGCCGCTACACCGTCGGCAGTCGATTTGAAAACAAGACTGAATATGTTTTGCCTGGTACCACTACCGCCATTACAAACGCCGGTGGCAAGAAGTGCGGAACTAAAGACTTTGTGACACTGGAAACGGCACTAACTCTTTCTTGCAACATTCCATTTGCCATGATGGCGGTGAACTTGGGCCAAGATCGAATTAGAGCTCAGGCAGAGCTGATGGGATTTGGTCAAACATTTGATATTCCACTAACCGTTTCAGCCAGCACCTACCCGGAAGATTTAGAGGAGTCTGAGGTTGCACTTACCGGCTTTGGTCAATACGACATTCGTGTGACGCCAATGCAGATGGCAATGGTGACCTCCGCGATTGCCAACCAGGGTGTTTTGATGAAGCCGCAATTGATTAACTCGGTGGTTGCTAGCAACCTGAATCTGCTTTCGCAACCAGAACCAATTGTTTTTTCTTCACCCATTTCAAGAACCACCGCAGGTTTTCTCACTCGCATGATGGTTGAGTCGGTGGAGGTTGGTGTTGCCACTCGGGCCAACATTGAGGGAATCGCGGTGGCGGGGAAAACAGGGACTGCCCAAAACGGACCGGATGATCCCTACACCCTTTGGTTCACTGGATTTGCACCAGCCGAAGCGCCGAGAGTGGTTGTGACGGTTGTGGTGGAAGACGGCGGTGGAGTTGGCCAAAGCGGAACTGGTAATCAGATTGCTGCCCCAATAGCCAAAGCCGTGCTGGAGGCGATTCTGAAATGAAGCCAGCAGTTGGACAACTATATGGAAACCGCTATCGCCTGCAGCTGCGCATCGCGATTGGTGGAATGGGCGAGGTTTGGCAAGCCGAAGATGAGCTAATTAGACGCCAAGTGGCCATCAAGATTTTGAAGGAAGAATACCTCAGCGATCCAAACTTCCTAGAGAGATTTAGAACAGAGGCTAGGTCGGCAGCGCTAGTTGAACACGAGGGTATTGCCAACATCTTTGACTATGGCGAGGATTCCAGTTCTGCCTACCTAGTAATGGAGCTGGTGCCGGGCGAATCACTCTCTCGAGTAATCGACAGAGAAAAAAGATTAAGCGATGTCAAGGTTCTGGACATCATCGCTCAAACATCTAGAGCACTCGCCGCCGCTCACGCCAGAGGTCTGATTCACCGAGACATAAAACCTGGCAATCTTCTAATCACGCCGGATGGAAGAGTGAAAATAACTGACTTTGGAATTGCAAGAGTCGGTGATCAGGTTCCGCTGACCAAGACCGGTCAGGTAATGGGAACAGTTCAATATCTAGCGCCAGAACAAGCCACCGGTAAAGCATCCACCCCTGCCACTGATCTTTACTCGCTTGGCGTTGTTGCCTACGAAGCACTCAGTGGGAAGCGCCCCTTCACCGGCGAAAACCAGATGGCAATTGCGATGGCGCACATCAACGAAATGCCGCCAGCGCTTCCTGACAGCATTGACCCTCGCGTTCAAAACCTTGTCTTGAGCTGTTTGGCAAAGAAACCAAATCAGAGACCTGAGTCGGCAACATCACTAGCCATCAGAGCAGAAGCACTATTGCGAGAAAAGCGCGGCAGTGTTTCAAGACCAGTGACTCCAATTCCGCTTGATCCAATGACAGAGCTGATTACTACCGACACCGCACCGCTTCCAAGGGGTCCGGTGGTGTGGCCGTGGGTTGCAACGCTCGGACTGCTTGGACTGGTGACGGTTGTGGTGCTGGTAGCCATCTTGTCGGAGCCAAACATGGAAGAGGTTGAACCAACCACTTCACCAAGCACCACCGAGACAGTTGAGCCAACTCCAACGGAAGAGCCAACTCCAACTGAAGAGCCAGCAAATATCTTGCTGCTGCGCTCAGATATCATCGGCCAAGATCTCTCGGAGGTCACCGCAACTTTGACGGAACTTGGTTTCCAAGTAAATGCAATCCCTGGCGAGCTAATCCCTGGTGATGATCCAAGAGTTAGAACGGTTTACGCTGTTGCACCAACCGGTTCAATTCCACCCGGCAGCGTGATTGACATCACTTACTATGTCGGGGACTTTGGGGACATCCCAGCTGAGATTCCAACCGAGACCCCAACCCCAACCGAGGGGACCGGTAATGGGTAATAAGACTGTGACCGAGTCGTGGCCAATTCTCATGATTCAGAAAATAAACTTTGGGAAGAGAAAGAGCAGTTTTGATAAATAACGAAAGACTTATTGCCGGTCGCTACCGCATTGGTTCATTGGTGGGCCGCGGCGGAATGGCCGAGGTTTATGAAGGCTACGACACCAGGCTGGGTAG
>CAZTLT010000071.1:0-5574 GCA_964614615.1 uncultured Aquiluna sp.
AAGAAGTAAACCCGCTAAGTCGTGAAATTCTTAGCGGGTTCGCGCGCTCGGAGGGACTCGAACCCCCAACCTTCTGATCCGTAGTCAGATGCTCTATCCGTTGAGCCACGAGCGCTGGAACCCCAATTCTAGTAGTAAACGCAAGGGGCTGAACAGGCGCCTATTGAGTGGGTTGTGGATAGGTCCAAGCGGAGTAAAGCGGACTAACTACGATTTAGTCATGGCAGGAGCTTCGGAAAATCGACTGGTAGAACTAAAGATTGCTGGTCGCTATCGCATGTTGCCCGTCTGGGCCACAAAACTCAGATTCGAAGTTAGACCGAGCCCGCGCTTTGATAAGCGTGCCTGGAAACTCTGGAAACCAGTGCTTCTGATGCTCAACCAAGTTGCCGGTAAAGAAAAACTAAGAATCGAGTGGGTTCGCATTCACTCTCACTTCAATCTCAAGGGAGACATCCCGCACGCCATGGGCTGGTGGGACCACGAACAAAAAGCCATGTTCCTTTGCCACTTCGACAAAGAGACCATGCTGCATGAGGTTGGGCATGCTCTCTCCAGTGGCTATCACGGCGACCCTTGGGCTAAAGCAACCGCCCGTCTTTATCAGAAATACCTAACCGGCAAAGAGCTAATGGCAGCGATGCATCATCTTGGACACTACTTGTCTGGCAGACGCGTATATAAAAAGATCTATGGAGAGAGGCCACCGAAATACGAGGAGAGACCAAGTATGTGGCTGAATCGAAAACCAAACTAGTCGGACTTGGCGGAGACGGGGGGATTTGAACCCCCGAGGGGATTTTGGTCCCCTACCCACTTAGCAGGCGGGCGCACTCGACCGGGCTATGCGACGTCTCCAGTGCTAGGCAAGCCTATAAGACTAGTTGTATTAGGCCAAACTTACTTTGAACAGCTCTTCACAGCGGCCGTCGTCCCCTGGGCCCAATCTGGTAGTGCTTCTTGTGTTGGTTCAGGTGATTCTTCTGTTGTTGCAGCGGGATCTTCTTCCACCACAGCACCGGTTCCTGGATTAGCTTGGGCTAGCACCAGTTCTTCATCGTTTGCAATCTTCTCAAACAGAAGATTCGCTCGCTCTGACGCTAGGCCAACACGACCGGCATAATCACCGGAGAGTCCGTAAACGGGAAGTTTCAAAAAGACAATCTTGTCTAGATCAACATCGTTAACTTCTCTAGCAATACCAAACATGACACCCAGGTCAGTCAGGCTCCTGGACAACACCATGTTTTCAATTGCGGCAGTTCCCAGTCGAAGCATGGTGAAAGGATTAGTAAAGGCCCCTTCATCTTTCAGCTTTCTAACTAGCGATGTCAGAAAAACCTGTTGGTTAGAGATTCTTGATAAATCAGACCCATCACCAACACCGTGACGGGTGCGAAGAAATGCCAAAGCTTGGTCGCCAATCAGGGTGTGCTCGCCGGCTGGCAAAGTCAACTTGGAGTAGCGGTCGTTGATGTCCTCGGCTACGCAAACTTTCACTCCACCAACTGCGGAGCTCATTGCAATTACTCCCTTGAAATCAATCATGGCTAGGTAGGGAATGCGAACACCAGTTAGTTTCTGAACCGTCAGCAGCGTGCAGGCTGGACCGCCATAATTCAAGGTAGCGTTGATTTGCACATACTCCTTTGCCGGATATGGGTCACCACCCTCCGGGTTCGGACACTCCGGCATAGAAACCATCAGGTCTCTGGGGAAGCTCAAGGCAACGGCATTGGTTCTGGCTTGGTTTATGTGAAGCAGAATCAGCACGTCGGCCAGTTCTGCCTCTGACTTTCCGTAATTGGTATCGCCTTGATTTGCTCTGGTGTCTGAGCCGATCAACAGCATGTTGATTGGTCCATTAATTTCTTCTGGGGTGGGAAGTTCAAAAGTTGCTCCATCGGTGGCATAGACATCCACGCCGGCTCCGCTGAGTTGTGCAATTAGATAGGCAACACTGCCACCGATGTAAACACCACCAGCAACCAGGACACCAACCACCGAGATTGCGAGAATGCGAAGCAGCGGCCTGCGCTTGCGCTTTGATCGCTCAGGCTTTAAAAACTGATACTCAGAATTTGACATTGGGATTGGGTGCCTTCATTGGACCCAATAAGGATAGTCGGAGCAAAACCAAAGAGCCTGAAAGCTGCCTGTAAAGAGCGGAGGCCGTGGGATTCGAACCCACGAGACATTGCTGTCCACTGGTTTTCAAGACCAGCTCCATCGGCCACTCGGACAGACCTCCGTAGGGAAGTTTAGTCGTTAGTCGAGAAACTCAAGCCCCTCCAGGGAAGCCAGCACCTGCGCTACTCCATCCTCGGTTACCGCAGCTGTAACTGCGGTAGCCGCAAGCTTTACCTCATCCGGTGCTTGCCCCATCGCAAATGCATACCCACCGTGCGACTTTGCCCACTCAAACATCTCAATATCATTTCTGCCATCGCCGATAACTAAGACTCGCTTACCCAGCTCGTAGTGATTGCGCAGCAGTTCTAGACCGTGCCCCTTATCAATTCCCTTCGGTGCAATATCTAGCCAAGCGGTATAACCAATCGCATAGCTGACCGAGTGCAATCCGATTGACTCCATCAGCTGCATAAACTCCGCAACATCGTGATGCGGGGATAAAACCACCACACGGCTCACTGGGTGATGAAGTAATTCCTCCAGAGGGGTTTCATAATTGCGATCTCCCAGCGAATAAGCCGGGAAGGGTTTATGAAAGCGATAGCTGCCATCCACATCTTCAACCGCGAAATGAGCATCCGGTAGGTGTTCGATTAATTGCTTGAGAACATCAGCTGGGTCGAAAGTCTTAACAGTGTGGGTTTCATAACCCATTGGCAGCGACTGATCCACCTTGATGGTGACGGCACCGTTAGAACAAACAGCGTGTGAGTTATCAATTCCAAGATCTTTGATTACTGGGTAAGCATTGCCGGCAGCTCTTCCGGTTGCAATAAACACCTCGTGTCCCAAAGCCCGCACCCGTTGCACCTGCTCGACAACGGCGCTCGATAAAAAGCCATCGTCATGGACCAGCGTGCCATCAATGTCTAGGCCAATCAGCCACTTATCGCTCATGTATTTATGCTCTTGGACTAATAACTTCAGCGCCGCCAAGATACTGGCGCAGTGCTTTTGGAATCACTACCGAACCGTCAGCCTGCTGGTGATTTTCCAAAATAGCCACTAACCAACGAGTGGTTGCTAGTGTCCCATTCAAAGTTGCAGCGGTTTGGTTCTTTCCGCTTTCATCGCGGTAGCGAGTATTAAGTCTGCGTGCTTGGAAGGTGGTGCAATTAGAGGTCGAGGTGAGCTCTCGATACTTCTGCTGCGATGGCACCCACGCCTCAACGTCATACTTTCGTGCAGCTGATGAACCAAGGTCGCCGGCTGCAACATCAATAACTCGGTATGGCAGCTCACACTTCTGCAGCATTTCTTCTTGCCAGGCAAGTAGTTTGGCGTGCTCGGCTTCTGCCTCGCTTGGCCTGCAGTAGGAGAACATTTCTAGTTTGTTGAACTGGTGAACTCTCAAAATGCCCTTGATGTCTTTGCCGTGGCTGCCCGCTTCGCGGCGGTAGCAGGTTGACCAACCTGCGTATCTAATTGGTTCGGATAAGTTTTCGATGATTTCATCAGCGTGATACCCAGCTAACGCGACTTCACTTGTACCAGTTAGGTAGAGCTCGTCAGCAGGTAGATAGTAGATCTCCGCTGCGTGCTCGCCCAAAAAACCAGTTCCCTGCATCACTTCTGGCCTTACAAGGGTTGGTGTGATCAGCGGGGTGAAGCCTGCTTTCACTGCCTGATCAAGCGCCAGCTGCATCATTGCTAGTTCTAGCCTCGCTCCCCAACCCTTCAGAAAATAAAACCTGGAACCAGAAATCTTTACACCGCGCTCGATGTCAATCACATCTAGCAGCTCACCTAATTGGGCGTGGTCCTTTGCCTCGAAAGAAAAGTTTGGTTTGGTTCCTACCTCTTTGATTACTACGAAGTTTTCTTCGCCACCGGCAGGAACGCCTTCAATCACGACGTTGTCTATTTTTAGAAGCAGTTGACTTAGCTGTTGATCTGCCTCATTGGCCTTCGCTTCAGCTGCCTTGACGCCAGCTGCAAGTTGTTGTCCGGTCTCAACCAGCTTGGCTTTTTCCTCTTTGGGGGCCGCTGCCACTAATTTGCCGTGAGCGTTTTGTTCGGCTCTAAGTTTTTCAAACTCAGCGAGCGCCGCCCGCTTTGCCTTGTCGAGCGCAACGGCCTGATCAACCAGCTCCTCACTTGCACCGCGTAGGCGCTGAGAGACGCGAATCTTTTCAGGGTCTTCGCGTAGCAAATTTAGGTCGATCACGCACTACAGCCTACCGCCGAGCAAGGTTAGGCTGATGCGGTGAAGCTCGCTGTGATTTATAACCCGCAGAAAATCACCCTTTCCCAAATCAAAAAGCCTTTTCAAAAACTCGCTGTCGAGCCAATCTTTCTCCCAACCGACAAGACCAGCCAAGGTGCGAAAGCGGCCAAAGCCGCTCTTGCCGAGGGTCATAAAAAATTGTTGGTGGCTGGCGGTGATGGAACACTGCGCCGGGTGGTTCAAGAAGCAACAGGTTCGACAGCTTCGATAGGAATCTTGCCAATTGGAACCGGCAACATTCTGGCTCGAAACCTAAAGTTGCCGCTGGCTTTAGATGCGGCGGTGAAGCGAGCGATTAGTGGTAAGCCATATGAAATTGACCTGGGTCAGGCAAGGCTGGTTCGCCCTGATGGGTCATTAGAGGAATACCTTTTTACAGGCATTGCCGGTGTTGGAATGGACGCTCGACTAATGCAAAACACTCAGCCAGAACTGAAGAAAAAGATTGGCTGGGTTGCCTATATAGAAGGTGGCATTAGATCGCTTCCACTCAAGTTCGAGAAATTTGACGTCAGCTTGAATGATGAAAGTAGGACGCTGAAGAGTTACTCGCTGTTGGTAGGAAATGTTGGGCTATTGCCCGGGGCAATTTCAATGATGCCAGATGCCAGGTTGGACGATGGGCAGCTGGATATGGCCGCCATCGGACCCAGAAGAATTTGGAACTGGATTGATTTCTTTTCAAGAATTACTTGGCAAAACCAAGTCGTTAGACCACTCGCTCTTGGCAGGAAGTGGATGGACGCAACAGCCAATGTCAAAACTCTTGAAAATCTCAGCAGTGCCCGAATCAGAATAAGACCCCATCACCCAGCGCCAATTCAGTTAGATGGCGATCCGATGGGTGATGTTATAGAGGTTGAGTTCTCAATAAAGCAAAAAGCGCTAAGGGTGTTGCTTTAGGAGCGCAAGTCATCCAGCCACTTGCGAGCGGCGTGATAACTGGCATTGGTGTTGTTGCCCTGGTGCTCACTGGCAGATTTATCTGCCTTGGCATAAGAACCCAGAAAGATAACTTTTGGACTGAACCGGTGCAGACCCATTAGCGCTTCAGCAATAGCTTCGTCTTCGATGTGACCCTCGGCATCGATGTTGAAGCGGTAGCGACCAAAGCGATCACCAACCGGTCTTGATTCAATGCGAGAAAGATTTAC
>CAZTLT010000072.1:0-5568 GCA_964614615.1 uncultured Aquiluna sp.
TAAACAATGCAGGAATGTCCTCGATTGCCCAGCCAATGGACACAACCGGTGAAAGCAATTCTTTGGAAAACTCAACAAAAGAATCTTTTGAGTTTTCTATTTCTAGAAATCTCACCTCTGCATTTCTTTTGACAAAGAAATTACTGCCTGATCTGCGGGAGTCAAAGGGTCGAGTGGTGAACATCACCAGCGTCACCGGACCGCTCATGGCAATGAAGAATGAGGCTGGTTACGCAGCTGCCAAGGCGGGTCTAATGGGACTAACTAGATCGATTGCTCTAGATGAAGCTCCGCATGGGATCACAGCCAATGCCATTGCGCCGGGTTGGATTGCAACCGACAACCTAACTGTTTTGGAGCAGGAGCAGGGTCCCAAAATCCCACTGGCTAGGAGTGCGAGCCCGGAAGAGGTGGGAAGAATGGCTGCTTTTCTAGCCAGCCCAGCCGCCAGCTACATCACAGGCCAGCTGATAGTAGTAGACGGCGGAAATTCGATAGCCGAGGAGCGCTAAACCCACCCGGGGAGTCTGGAATTAGTTCCCCCTGTTTGGGGTTTGGCTCTATAGGAGGTTCAAATGAACGCTTGGGGAGTCGCTGTTTTGGTGGGGCTAGTTCCAGTGATGCTAATTGTTGGCGCACTGTTTCTAACGCCATTTCTTTCTTATTACGCGGGCTAAACCTTAGAAGCTAGTTTTCTTAGCTTCTTACCGCCTCTTCTAATAAATCTTGCTAACTTGCTGAGCTTGGTTGAAGTTCCCATTGGCTCAAGATCCGAAAAACCTTCTCTTGATTTCACGCTAACCAAAACCAAAAGAATCCAACTGATTTCAATCAGTAATCGTGACTCGGTCAGCGACTGAGCAGTGATTACCAAGAAGATAAAAAGAGGGTAGAGATACAGTGGCGATGTGTGACGAACTGCAATTCTCCAAAGCCTGATAAAGCTTTGGACCAATAGCCAAATCATTGCGGCAAGACCGACAACTCCAAGCTGAACCCAGATATCAAGAAGGGCATTGTGGGCTTGATACATCGGTACGCCGTTGATTTTTATTAGGCCTTCCCATGGTTCGACACCAGGAATCCAGTAGCCGATCCAACCCCATCCCTCAATTGGCTTCTCCACTACCAATCTGAAAACCGTTTGCCAAATATCAAATCTTCCCGATGCGTCAGGTGACTTACCAAGAAAATCAAAAATCTCAGTCCGGAAAATGGCAATAGCGACGCCAACAGCACCGAGTACCAAGAGCGCCCTGCCATAAATTCGGTGTCGAATATTTGAAGGCTTACCCTCAGCAAAAATTGCTACGAGTGCTGCAAAGCTGACAAGGAGTCCTGCAAAAAACATTCCTGCACTTTGTGCTAAGAGTGCGAGAACAAGCGCTAAACCCATTGACAAAGCAGGAATCCATTTACTTCCAGCGGTGACAATGAATTCAATAAGGAAAAGCAGCAAACCTAAAACCGCGATGAAGGCAAGAAGATTCGCATTTCCAACAATCCCTTGGATTCGCTGACCCTCAAACAAGTTTCCCTGCGACCAAAGATAGGCAGCTGCAGGTGGATCGCCTTCGTAATTTGGAAAAAATGGTTCAATCGGCCCAGTGATTGCTGCATAAATCTCAAAGAGTAGCGATGCAACAAGGATGAACCGAACGGTATTACTAAGAACATTGAGCAGTTGCCGCCAACCAAACTGGTTAGCAAGAAAAATCGCAAAGAGAACTGATGCAACCTGCAGCACAAAACTAAGAAGTGTTTGTGGCCGATATTGCGACCACAGCAAACTAAAGCCCATCCAGAAAACCAGCAATGCCAGCGGCTCTGGGATTCTCTTCAAGGTTGGTCTGGCATCAAAGGCGAAAAGGTAGGCGATGGTGGCTATGGTTCCGAGCCCCAGCACAATTCCCCAGCCCACCCAGCCGATGGAGTAGCGAACTGCATCGCCAGCCATCAGAACAAAAACTCCTGGGTAAGCAAGCCAAAGACCCGCGCGATATCTTGGCTGCTTCGCATCAATCGAGATGCGAATTGGCTGGGTTAGAGCAATCGTGCTGGTAATTTTGGGCCCCTGATTTGCGCCTATTGGCTAATTACAGGATACATAGGTAGGTCTGTCGTGAGCACCGTAGCTACGACTGCTAGGACATTCATTTGAATCATTTGAATGTAACCAAAGACCAATTAGTCTCTTGCCCCAACAATCATGGGGTTATGGAAACTGCCGCCAAAAGCCTTTTGACTAGCCCCGCAACGATCTAAGTATGGCGTTATCCCTCCAAGGTGGAATGGCCAACCCGCTCCCATAATCATGCATAGATCAATGTCTTGCGCGGTTCCAACAACCTTTTCATCCAGCATGAGCTTGATTTCTCTGGCAAGACCAACCTGGACACCTTCAAAGATTTGCTCGGCAGATCTTGGTTTAGTGCCACCGGCAACAATTGCAATGGCTTGCTTGTCATAGCCCTTGATCTTTCCTTTGCCATCGCGCTCCAGCAATTTGCCGTGTTCGGCAAGCTTGTGGAGATTCGCACTCGCATAGAAACGCTCAGAGTTAAACGCGTGCATCGAATCCAGCACGTGGGCTCCGACTTTTAGACCAACCAGCTCTAGAAGATCAAATGGGTTCATTGGCAAGCCAAGTGGCGCAATTGCGTTAGCAACTTCTTCGAAGCTTGCACCCTCATCAACGGCACGCATTGCTTCGCCGAGTAAATATCCAAGCAGTCTGTTTACAACAAAGCCAGCTGAGTCAGAAGTAATAACAGCAGTCTTCTTGAGGTTCTTTGCAACATCCATAGCGGTAGCAATAGCTTCGTCACTACTCTTGTTGGCCCTAACCACCTCAACCAGTGGCATCACTGCGACGGGGTTGAAGAAGTGGAATCCGACCAGTCGTTGCGGGTGCTTTAGGTTTGCAGCCATCGCATCCACCGATAGGGAAGATGTGTTGGTTGCCAAAATGCAATCTGGTGAAACTATTGATTCAAGTTTTGCAAATACTTCCTGCTTAATCTTTAGCTCTTCAAAAACTGCTTCGATTACCCAATCACAGTCAGCAAAAGCCTGGTAATCCAGTGAGCCGGAAAGATTTCCAACAAACCTATTCCTGTCATCTGTTGAGAGCCTCCCCTTTTCGACAAGCTTTTGTAATTCATCTTTGATGTATTGAATGCCCTTGTCGATTCGCTCTTGAGAAACATCTGTGATGACAACCGGCACTTGCAGTCTTCTCAAAAACAGCAGCGCAAATTGAGAGGCCATTAGACCTGCGCCAATGACGCCAACCTTGGTCACCTTCTTTGCCAATGCTTTATCTGGTGCACCCGTTGGTTTCTTAGCGTGCTTTTGAACTAGGTTGAAGGCATAGATAGAAGCCCGGAATTGATCCGATGCAATTAGTTCCTCAATAGCGTCATCTTCTCTGCGGAAGGCATCTGCCTTGGAACCGCTCTTTGCTTCGGCGATTAGATCCAGTGCCTTATAGGGTGACAGGGGCACCTTGCCAAGTTTTTCCTCGACCATTGACCTAGCTATTCCAACTGCCGGTCCCCACATGGTTGCCTTCTCAATGGCATTTGGTTCGTGCTTGCGCTTGACCTTTAGGCCGTTGATCACCTGGTCGGCCCAGGCAAGGGAGTCCTCTAGATACCTAGCTGAGTCGAACATTGCATCAGCGATGCCTAGCTCATAGGCATCTTCGGGGCTTAGCATGCGGTTTTGCTTGAGAGGGTTTTCAATTATGACCTTAAGCGCATTCCTGATTCCGATCAGATTTGGCAGTAGGTATGCGCCTCCCCAACCAGGAATCAATCCAATGAAGACTTCGGGTAGTGCGATGGCGGGAGCGGTCTTGTTGATTGTCCGGTAGTCGGCATTCAGCGCAATCTCTAGTCCACCACCGAGAGCTAGTCCGTTAATGAAAACGAATGATGGAACTCCGAGTTCGGAAAGCTTTCCAAGTGAGTAGTGACCAAGCTCGCCTATGAGTCTTCCGATTTTTCGCTCGCGAATATCTTGGACGTGGCTTAGGTCGGCACCAGCCGCTAAAAAATATGGCTTGCCAGTCACAGCAACTGCATGAATTTCTTTTCTGGCAGCGCGCTCTTTCAGCTGGTCTAGTTTTTCTGCAAATTCAATCAGGGTCTTTGGCCCAAGCGTGTTGGGTCGCGTGTGATCTTTGCCGTTGTCCAAAGTAATTAGCGCAAGAATTTTTCCAGACGGCAGCGTCACATCATTGACATAAGAATGAGTGATTACTTCATCGCTGTCTAATAGCGCAGCATACTTTTCCATCACTTACCCCTGTATGAAGTGTTTTCCCAGATAACAGTTCCACCCATGCCAAGGCCAACACACATAGTCGTCATGCCGAAGCGAATGTCTTTATTTTCTTCAAACTGTCTTGCCAGTTGAATCATTAGTCGAACACCGCTGGCAGCAAGTGGGTGACCCATCGCGATTGCTCCGCCGTATTTGTTTACTTTCGGATCATCATCAGCAATTCCAAAGTGATCGAGAAAGCTAAGAACTTGAATGGCAAACGCTTCGTTGATTTCGATTAGTCCAATATCGCTCATTGCAAGACCTGCTTTAGCCAGAGCTTTTTCGGTCGAAGGGATCGGACCAATTCCCATAATTTCAGGCTCAACTCCTGCAAACGCAAAGGACACCATTCTCATTTTTGGTTTCAGCCCATACTTCTTAACCGCATTCTCACCTGCGATCAGCGACATGGTTGCGCCATCGGTTAGTGGAGATGCATTACCGGCGGTGACTTTGCCATGCGGACGGAACGGAGTTTTTAGATCTCTCATCCCTTCCAAGGTTGAGTCTGGTCTTAGGTGTTCATCCTTAGTCACCAACTTGAATCCCTCTGCGCTGGCGGCACTGACAGAGATCAGATCGGGCTGAATCTTCCCATCTTCATAGGCCTTAGCTGCCTTCTTTTGACTGGCAAGCCCCAGCATGTCCGAGCGTTCTTTGGTGAGGTGGGGGAAGCGGTCGTGAATCTTCTCGGCTGTGTTTCCCATGTTCAGAGCGGACGGATCTACCAGCTTTTCGGCCAAAAACCGCGGGTTTGGATCCATGCCATCACCCATTGGGTGATGGCCCATGTGCTCAACTCCACCGGCGAGCGCAAGGTCATAAGCACCAATTCCAATCGCACTTGCAACAGTTGTGACGGCGGTCATGGCACCAGCACACCATCTGTCAATTGCATAGCCAGGAACAGTGGTTGGCAGTCCAGCCAAGATGCTTACTGATCTTCCAAGCTGCAGACCCTGATCACCTTTTTGGTTAGCTGCTGCAATTGCAACATCATCGATTGCCTCTCTTGGCAAATCTGGATGGCGCTCAAGTAACCCAATCACAGTTTTGACGGAAAGATCATCGGCTCTGGTGTTCCAGAAGACACCCTTCTCACCAGCTTTTCCAAACGGAGTTCTGACCCCATCAATGAAATAGACGTCTTGGGCCTTCATTAGTTCCTCACTAGGGTTTGACGATTCATTTGGCGCTCTTTTTCATCTTTCGCGAGGGTGGTGCGAACCAGCTCTG
>CAZTLT010000073.1:0-5471 GCA_964614615.1 uncultured Aquiluna sp.
ACGGACGTAAGGACGTCAAGTGCACCAGCTTCCAGGATTGGACGAATGCCTGGCTAACCATCAAGGGATAAAACTAGTTGCTGGGTGGGGGAGACCCCACCCAGCAGCAACTATTCAAGTTAGGAGGTAAAAGCATGGCTTCAATATTTGAAAAATCAAAATCAAGCCTCCCGCTGTCTTCCTACCTACATTTGCATCCCAAGGTTCGGCTCCGAGCTTTGCTAGCACTTCCGATGACCTGGCTTATCGGTGTCTACATAATCTCTCTGTTTTTACTCTTGATTACGGCATTTTGGTTCATTGATCCATTCACTTCTAGAGTTCGCCCCGGCTTCACGCTTGAAAACTTCATCAGCATTTTCACTGTTCCTGCTTATCTTTCAACCTCTATCAGAACTCTGCTAATTGCCCTGGCGGTAACGGCGGTTTGTATTGTCTTGGCCATTCCACTTGGCATCTACATGGCAAAGCTCGCTAAACCTTGGGTTAGAAATCTTCTGGCTGTTCTGATCACGCTGCCACTCTGGGCAGGTTACCTGGTAAAGCTCCTTGCCATGCGCCTTACGTTCACAGAGAACGGCTTTATTAATTGGCTACTTGACCCACTTGGCATTTCCGGTCCAGGATTTGGTATTCCCGTAGTCATCCTCACTCTGACCTATCTTTGGTTTCCATACATGGCGCTTCCCGTGTTTACCGCGATTCGTCAAATTCCAACCAACCTGTTTGACGCAGCGGCAGACCTAGGGCAAAAAGCCTGGCCGACCATTTTTAGAGTGGTGCTGCCTCTGATCACACCGGCAATCATTGCGGGATCTGTCTTCACATTTTCCTTGAGCTTGGGCGACTACCTAGCCGCTCGATTTGTCGGAGGTTCAACACAAATGATTGGCAGCATCATTGCCGCAAACATTAACCTGAATCCACCGGTTGCGGCTGCTTTTTCGATGGTTCCTATCGCTTTCGTGGTGATGTATTTGCTGGTGGCTAGGCGAACCGGATCATTGGAGAGAATGTAATGCTGAGATTCTCAAAGTTATCAAGAGCCGGAATGTTAGTCATTATCGGACTGATTCTGGCTTTCATGTACATCCCACTTTTTATTTTGATGCTAAACGCCTTCAACGAAGCCCAAGTCTCCTCTTGGCCAATTGCTAACTATTCACTTCGTTGGTGGGAAAAAGCGGCGGAGTTAGAAGCCATTAGAAATGCTTTATTGAACTCAGTTTTAGTTGCACTTGGAGCAATGGTGGTCGCTTCCATTCTTGGAACCCTGACCGCTTTTGCATTGTCTAGATTTGAATTCTTTGGAAAAACCACTGTAAATCTTTTGGTTGTTTTGCCAATTGCTTTGCCTGGAGTAGTAACCGGCGTTGCCTTTAGTAACACCTACAGCAATTTCCTAACACCCGCTGGGATTCAGCTTGGCTATTTCGGCATGATTGTCGCGCACGCGACTTTTTGTATTGTGATGGTTTTCAATAACGTTTTTGCTCGGCTTAAGCGAATGAATCCCAATTTGCAAGAAGCATCTATGGACCTAGGGCAAGGTGTGTGGGGGACCTTCAGACTGGTTACCTTCCCGCAATTTAGAGCCGCCTTCGGCGCTGGCGCACTGCTGGCATTTGCGCTGAGTTTTGATGAGGTAGTCGTAACAATCTTCACTGCTCCACCAGGAGTTGACACCATACCGCTTTGGATCTTGAAAGAAATGGCACGGCCGACCCAAGCAAGCGTTGTAAACGTTGTAGCCACTGTGATTATCATTCTTTCGTTGATACCGGTTTATGTTTCTCAGCGTTTATCGCGGTCTGCGGATGATGGCAAGTAGATAGTTCCACTTTGTTCTGTGGCGGATTTTCTGTTCAACCAACTCTTTATGTAGTGTTCTCTTGTGATTGAGTTTGCGGTTGATCTAATCAACCAAATTGGCCTATTAGGCGCGGCCTTACTGATCGGAATTGAAGTCATAATTCCGCCCATTCCTAGCGAGGCAATTCTTCTGCTGACCGGATTCAATGTTTCACTGGGCAGGTTTGGGTTTTTCGAAGCGCTTCTTGCAACAACCTTGGGATCAATTGCAGGAGCGTCTGTCCTGTACTTGCTTGGCTATCTTTTTACCGAAGAGCGACTCGAGTCGATTGTTGGTAAATATGGCAAGTATGTTGGATTGCCTCTAAAGAATCTCAAGAAAACTATGCACTGGTTTGAGCGTCATGGCTCGTCGTTGGTTTTTTTCGGAAGAATGCTTCCCATCGTAAGAAGCTTGGTGAGCATTCCAGCTGGCCTGGTAAAAATGGGACTAGCAAAGTTTTACTTTTTCTCAACCGTCGGGATATTGTCATGGAACTCGCTTTGGCTTCTCCTCGGCGTAAATTTGGGAGAAAATTGGAAGGCTGCTGACGAGTTTGCCCAATTTCTAGATTGGGCGGTTTATGGCCTATTGGCTCTGGTAGCAATCTATGTGCTTTATAACCTAATAAAGCAGCTAACTCGTAAACAGAGCTAAATAAAGATATCCAGCCGGTTTCGCACTAACTTCTCGAACGAGGCGACACTCCCATCGGCAGCTTTGAGCTCAACAAAATCTAAAAACATTGAAATAGAACCATCTTGGTGTTGCAATAAGACACATGGCTCCCGACCCTCGGATGCCTCCAGTTCGCTATCAGATCGCTCATTCATGTGAACCAGTCGAAAATCGACTCCAAATTCCTGATTTAGTCTTTTCTCTAAGTCCTTAAACTCTCTCTTTTTTCGAAAAGGGGAGTGAGTGATGTCGCACAGGCTGCATTCTTTAGTTCCGACGAGATGACCAAAGAAATAAGACAACTCACCAACTAGGCCGCCATCGGCCTTATAAACACCAATGAGTGTCTTGATTGCCATGTCCATTACAACTTTGGCTACCCAGGAATTCATCCCAAATTCTCGATTTACTTGCAGCACAAGTTGTCTGTCTTGGGTATGTTGTGAGGGTGCAGCTAGTTGGAATCTGGGCCGTAATCGCGGCAACTCTAGGCCCCATTCAGAACGTACTTGGATGGAGTATTTCAGGTGCACTCTGGCCGGGCTATGACCCCATAGGCAAAACGATCAGTGACCTTGCAGCGGATGATTCACCTGTGAAGTGGATTCAATCGTCGTTTTTCCTTGTTGGTGCGCTACTAACCCTGGTGGCAGCGATTAGTGCAAAAGCGCTCGCAATGCCTGGTCGGATTGCACTCGTTTTAGCAGCCATAGCTGCCTTTGGCTACACCTTCTACGCCACCCCATCTCAAATCGGATTTTCACCGGAGCATCGCTTTTATGCAACGGTGGCCTTTGTGCTGTTCTCAGCTTGGCCAATACTCGCAATGCGATTTGATAAGAGGTATCACTGGTCGCTGCGGCCGATCGGTGCTATTTCGGCGACAGTCGTATTGGGGTTAACAACTCTTTGGTTCTTGCTAACTTGGCTGGAACCAGGACAGCCAATTGTTGGCTTGTCTGAGCGGGTTATTGCAGTGATGCAGGTGGTTTGGCTGTCTTTTGTGATTTGGGCCCAATACCTTCATCAAAAGAAAACGGTGGAAGACTCTACTTCGAAGGCGCTTTAGCTCCGGCTATAGCTTCGAAATACTCAACAGTTACCAACTCATCCTTAAAAATTTCGGTCCAGCCCCTAGAAGCGCCTTTCACAAACCCCAGCGAAAAAAGTAATTTGTTTGCGGCTGTATTTCGTGAATCGGTATGAGCAATTAGTTTGGTGGCAGACAGTTCACTAAATAGATACTCCATCAGCTTCGCCAAAGCTTCTTTGGCATATCCTTGCTTTTGATGCTCACGTGCGATTGTGAAACCTAGTTCAAAAGTCAAGTCATTTAATGAAAGTGAATGAAGGGCAAGGTCACCAACTAAGTCTCCGCTGGTTTTGCTCCGAAGTGCTATTTGTAGCCACTCACCCTCCGCAGGTAGCGTGACTCCAGCTTGCGATTCCACCAAGGCAAGTGCCTGTTGCATCGAATAATTGGTTTCCCAACTTTGAAATCTAGCGACCTCAGGATCTTTTCTGTAAGCCACAAACGAGTCAACATCTGCCAAGCCCAGAGGCTCCATGCGCAAGCGTTGACTAAACAGCGGAAAAGTCACAGCTCAAGCTTATTCAGGGTCTTTATTGCAAGTGGGAACAAAAGAATAATTGGATTTTGTAGGCCCCGTCGGGATCGAACCGACGACCCACGGATTAAAAGTCCGTTGCTCTACCGACTGAGCTAGAGGCCCTTGCAGCCTAGAAGTCTAACAGGCTAAGAGAGAATGTCTTTGGTGGTGAATCGGCCATAAGCCAGGGCTCCAAAAACGGCAATCCAGGCGAGCTGCAGAAGCAAATTAGAGGCGAGTGAGCCCCATTCAATTGGGACTCTCATCAGGTCTGCGAAATCTAACCAGTAATAAGTAAATAGCCAAGGATGCATCCACTCCAGCTGCGGAATGTTTCCAAGAATGTTGCTAACACCGGAAGTGACAAGCGTTGCGGTCATGGCTCCAACTGGAACAGTTGTCAGTGTCGAAATAAACAAGCCGACCGCTGCCATGCCAGAAAGTGAAACGGTTGTGTAGAGCGCAACCAGGGCCATTCGCCCAAAGGCTTCCGCGATCGAAATGGTGTCACCGGACAGCAGGGTGACTGGGCCCACTGGAAAAAGTATGGCTCCGATTATCGCACCGGCAATCATCAGCGTGAAGGTGCCAGCCAGGATGAAGACCAGACTCGCTAGGTATTTAACAATCAGAAGCCGTACTCGATTCACGGGGGCAATCAGCAGATATCTGATGGTTCCAAGCCCAGCCTCTCCGGCAATCGTGTCACCTGCAACAACTGCCACCGTCAATGGCAAGAACAGCGGTAATGCCAAAAGCATGGCTGTAAAGCCCGTAAAGAAACCATTTTGAGTCACCTGTGCCAAAAACGGCGGACCTTCTCCGGGCGAGAGTCTTTCAGATGATAGAGCAACAGCGACGGCCAAGAGAATCGGTATCAGCGCAATAGCGGCAAGCATTGCCCAGGTACGTCTGCGTGTAAACATAACTTTAAGCTCTGATGCCATCAGTCGAAGACCTAGGGATTTAGCGAACAACTTCAAACCCCTCTCCAGTAAGTTTCACAAATTTCTCTTCGAGGGAAGACTTCTCGAGTCTGATCTCATGCACAGAAATACCCTTGGTGACCAGGTTTTTGTTCAGATTAGCGACATCAAAATCATGAGCCACAACAGTAGTTATTTGGTTTTCTTTGACCGCTATCTCGTACAGGCCTGTTGCCCTCAGTAACTCAATGGCTAAATCAATGTCGTTTGTTCCAAGCACTAGCCTGGTTGGCTCTTCGTCACGCAATGCTTCCAGTGAACCTTGAGCCACAATCCGGCCAGCATTCATTACTGCCACGTGACTGCAGAGCATCTCAATTTCACTTAAGAGGTGTGAGGAGACAA
>CAZTLT010000074.1:0-5413 GCA_964614615.1 uncultured Aquiluna sp.
AGACCTGACTTGTTGATTTTTGGCAGTGGTGGTCACTTGCATCGCCTTTATACCTGCAAAAAGGTATTTCACACCAACGAAACCATTGACCCAGATTGGGCTCAAACAGACTATGCGCTGACGTATCACCATAACAACGATCCAAGGCAACTCCGCCTACCCTATTATGTATGGGGAACCCCAGGCACATGGCAAGATCTCATCAAATCAGAAAAAGAGATAGACGAAATTCTCAAACTTAAAAGAGGATTTTGCTCGGCCGTGATTAGTAACGGTAACCCTAAAAGAACCAAAGAGCGAGTTAATTTTTTTAATACACTACATCAATTGAAGCCAGTAGCTTCAGGCGGATCATTTAAAAACAATGTTGGAGCGATTGGCCTAGGTCCTTTTGGAAAGATTGATTTTATAAAAAATTATAAATTTAATATTGCTTTTGAAAATAAATCATTGCCAGGATATGTCACTGAAAAGCTCACCGATGCCATGCTAGCTAGATCTATTCCACTTTACTGGGGGTGTGAAAGAGTTGGTGAAGAGTTCAATAAAAAAAGTTTTCTTTGTAGAAATGACTTTACCAGCGATGAATCATTCATTGAGCATATTTTTAAAGTTCATGAAGATAAGTTCTTATTTGAACAAATCCTTCGAGAGCCGTACTTCACCGGTAATCAACCCAATCTTTACTACAACGAAGATCGAATCAGTGATTTTTTCTTAAAATTACTCAATGATGATCAAAAACCAGTCAGTCGGAGAAATAAAATGTTCTCATTGGGCAGATGGCAATTAACCAAAAGAGATTATTTTTACTAAAAACATCAAGATACTTACAGATTATGTAATGTAAAATATGTAATTGATGTAAATCCCTTGGAAAGTGCTTAATGCCCTCAAATCAGAAATTTGGCTTTTTTTTCTTTGCCATCTTTTTCGCCTGTTGTTTGTATTTTTTCTTTAATAAACAGGTAACAGTCTCGATTGCTTTTGCGGGCCTGAGTGGTGCTTTTGCACTTATCGCTTGGTTAAGACCCAATCTACTAGAGCCCCTGAACAAAGCTTGGTACCTTCTAGGGATATTTTTAG
This sequence comes from uncultured Aquiluna sp., assembly GCA_964614615.1. Lineage (GTDB taxonomy): Bacteria > Actinomycetota > Actinomycetes > Actinomycetales > Microbacteriaceae > Aquiluna. The sequence goes on from CAZTLT010000074.1 coordinate 1,087, forward strand.
GAAAAATCGTGAGCCCACTGATACTGGGCATTATGTTTTTTTTGATGATCACCCCTCTTGCCATTGGAATGAAACTGGCCAAACGCGATGTCCTTTTTCTTAAAAAGCGCAAAACAAACTCTTATTGGATTGACCGCAATCCTCAAGGCCCGGATAGCGAATCATTTAAAAATCAATTTTAAAAAGGTAAGACCATGAGCTTCATCAAAGAATTATTTTTATTTCTCAAAGCCCGTAAAAAATTATGGCTCACACCAATCATTCTGGTGATGGTCATTATTGGCGGGCTTCTCATCTTGGCACAAGGATCTGTGATGGCTCCGTTTATTTACACTCTTTTCTAAATTCTCATGAATATATTGGGTATATCAGCTTACTATCATGATGCTGCGGCTTGTCTCATTCAAAAAGGTGATATTACCGCAGCAGCACAGGAAGAGCGCTTCACTAGAAAAAAGCATGACGCACGATTTCCCAAAGAAGCAATTAGGTATTGTCTAAAAGCAGGCAATATTTCTATTGAACAAATTGATTACGTGGTTTTCTATGACAAGCCTTTTTTAAAATTTGAGCGTCTACTTGAAACCTACCTAGCTTTCGCTCCAAAAGGTTTTAAAAGTTTTGCAACAGCCCTACCTATTTGGCTCAAAGAAAAGCTTTTTCAAAAAAATGAGTTGCTCAAAGAGATTGCTGAGTTGTCTGATAAAGAAATCAAATGGGAAGAAAAGCTCCTGTTTTCAGAACATCACCTCAGTCATGCAGCCAGCGCTTTTTTCCCATCTCCATTCGAAGAGGCCGCTGTTCTGACCATGGATGGTGTAGGTGAGTGGACAACCACCTCCTTAGCTATTGGATCCAAAAACCAACTATCTGTTCATAAAGAGATTTTCTTTCCTCACTCAATTGGTCTCCTTTATTCTGCAATCACTTATTACACGGGCTTTAAAGTGAATTCTGGCGAATATAAGGTGATGGGGTTAGCTCCCTACGGAAAGCCAATATATGCTGATTTGATCAAAAATCATCTGGTCGACATCAAGGAAGATGGTTCTTTTAACCTTGATATGAGTTACTTTAATTACTGTACTGGCCTCACCATGACCAGCACAAAGTTTCATGATTTATTTGGCGGACCTCCCCGCCAACCTGAAAGTCCACTTGGGCAAAAAGAAATGGATTTGGCAGCTTCTATTCAAGCTGTTACAGAAGAAATTGTTATTAAGCTAGCAAAGAATATCCGGGAAACAACTGGGCAAAAAAATCTGTGTCTTGCGGGTGGGGTTGCACTTAACTGTGTAGCCAATGGTAAGTTATTACGAGAAAATATTTTTGAAAATATTTGGATTCAACCTGCCGCAGGTGATGCTGGTGGAGCACTCGGAGCAGCCCTAGCAGCACATCACATCATGCTCAATCAGCCAAGGAATAACTCATCTACAGCTGATGCAATGAAAGGGGCTTATTTAGGCCCATCCTTTACCGAAGAGGAAGTGATTAAAGATCTAACAGATCAACAAGCAGTATTTACTGTTCACTCAGAAACTGAAATTCTTTCCTTAGCAGCCCAATACCTTGCGGATGGCAAGGCAATTGGCTGGATGAATGGTCGGATGGAATTTGGCCCAAGATCTCTTGGTGCACGCAGCATCATTGCAGACGCAAGATCTCCCGCTATGCAAAAACTTTTAAATTTAAAGGTCAAGTATAGAGAATCATTCAGACCATTCGCCCCAAGCGTACTTAGTGAAAAAGTTTCCGAATGGTTTGAAATTGATTCCCAAAGCCCATACATGCTTTTAGTAGCTGATGTTGTGAACAGTAAGCGTAAAGAAATGAGTGCGACTGAGAAAGAATTATTTGGCATTGAAAAGCTCAACATACCCAAATCAGAAATACCTGCAGTCACTCACGTAGACTATTCAGCAAGAATTCAAACCGTTCATCGCGAAACAAATCCAAGATACCATTCATTAATCTGTGAGTTTGAAAAATTAACTGGTTGTCCAATACTGGTGAATACTTCTTTTAATGTTCGCGGTGAGCCCATTGTATGCTCAGCCAAAGATGCCTTCCGATGCCTCATGGGAACAGAGTTAGATGCTTTGGTTATAGGTAATATTTTGGTTGAAAAATCAAAGCAGTCGCCATCCTTAAAGCTTGACTACACAACTCAATATGAACTCGATTAACTCAAAAAAGTCTGCATTTTTTGGGTGGCTCATTATCGGCTTGTTTTTTTATATTCTGATCACAGTTAGTCTTTTTTCATTTAGCGCCATCAGTATCGCAAATAAACAACTCATAGATATTTGGCCAATCAATAAATATCAACAATATTTTTACTTTAAAGCAATGCGTAACATCTGGCAGTTTGATTCTAATTGTGTGGAGCTAGATAATGAACTCATTTATAAACCTAAAATTGGTCGATGCGAATTCAATAATCCAGAGTTCAATACAATTTTGAATTTTGACAATCTAGGTAGAAGCACTCCCAATCGAGTATCGGCTCAGCAAAGCGATGGAATAGCCATCGTTGGGGACTCATTCGCCATGGGTTGGGGGGTAAACGATGATGAAACATTTGCAAATGTAATTCAATCCAAAACCAGCAAACCTGTATATAACTTGGGTGTTTCAAGCTATGGTACGGATAGAGAGATTAAAAGATTGATTCAGTCTGGGATTCTTTCAAAAATTGATACGATTGTCATTCAGTACTGTGAAAATGATCTTCATGAAAATGAAGCAGCTGGCGATAAAAAATTATTTTCTCAAGAAAAAGAAAAATTTAATTCTAGTTTTAATGGCTCAAGAGCATTTTCTGGAGTAGAAAAAATGAAATTGATTCTAATTTCATTGCGTGCCAGCGTTTCAGAGCCATTTAAAGCTATCAAAAGACTAGTTTTAGGCCCAAAGTCAAAAGGTGATTTTAATAGGCATCAATTGGCGTTAGAAAAAGTACTGAATCTTCATCAAGATTCACTAAAAGATAAAAAAATATTAATTTTTTATCTGAATGGATATGATGCAAATTACCAAAACTTCCCCCAGGGCCCATCTAAAGAAAATAAAAACTTGAGGTATTTTGATTTTCAAAAAAATACATTATCCAAAGAAGATTTTTATTCAATTGACGGTCATTTAAATACAAAAGGTCATAAAAATCTAGGTCTTGCAATTACTAATTTTTTGGATTTAGAGGCAAACAATCAGCGTAAGTGATTTTGTTTTATATAAATAATGAACATTTCCACCATCAAAGTACTAGTCATTTCAATAGAAAGTCAATCGGATAGAAGACTTCATATTTCAAAATTTTTGAATGGGCTTGGTATTGATTGGGAGTTTGTAGACGCTGTAATTGGAAAAAATCTTGAGTCTTTCCCTCCGCAATATGATCACACCAAACGCATGCGCCATTTTGGCTTTCACATATCATGGGGACTCTTAGGTTGCTTTTTATCTCACCGAAAAGCTTGGGAACGATGTATTGAGTTGAACCAAATTTGCTTAATTCTTGAAGATGATGCAAAACCGTTGCCTGAGTTAACAGGATCTCTTGAGATAGCGCTCTCCATAAAAGAGCATTGGGATTTATTCAGACTTCATGGCATTTACGAAATGAATCACTTGACTCTTCATCAGCGAGACTCATTTAAGATTATTGAACATCTAAAAGATCCCTCAAGTGCTGCAGCATTTTTAGTAAAACCTCATGCTGCGAAAAAGTTATTAACGCATTCTGAGAAATTTTATGTGCCCAATGATGATTTTATTGAGCGCTCATATCTTCATAAATTGAGAATTTTAGCTATAAAACCTTATCCAATTGCTATTGAGCACGAACTACCTACTACTATTACAGACCGATTTAAACCAAAACTGTCTATTAAAAAAAGATTGCTCAAAGAACTATACAAAACTAAAGATGGTTTCAGTAAATCACTTTGGCGTCTAAAAAGACGTTTATTACACAAAAAAATATTTTAGAGTTAAGTCTTTTTCATATCAAACCTGAACAAACGACATTCAAGGGGGCCATTGAACAAAGGTGTACGCTTTGATTCTTTCATGCGCACTTGCCCAGGCAAACCCATGTCAGCGGTCAAGACATCAACCTGCCAACCTTGAAAGTTATCCTTTAGATGCTTACCAAACTGATTCAAAAATTCCATGAACTCTGGCGAATTATTGTTCTTTGGTAAAGCATCACGTGCACCACGACCTTTGACACGCTCACTGCCATCGCGTCCACCTTTGATCTCTAGACGCTCGCCATACGGTGGATTGAACAGCATCACACCAGGCTCCGCAAACGGTGACT
>CAZTLT010000075.1:0-5314 GCA_964614615.1 uncultured Aquiluna sp.
CAGCTCGAACACCCTGGCTCTTGTCGCCGGCGATTCCAACTGCTTTGTTGCCAGTGGCAGTTGCCCAGCTGTCATTCACGACCCACTTTGCTTTTGGATTGGTTTGCTTCAGCCAGTTAGTGAAGTTGTTTGTAGTACCTGATCCATCCTTGCGGTAGACAACGTTGATGGTTTGAGCTGGAAGCTTCACACCGCGGTTTACGGCAGCAATGTTTTTGTCGTTCCACTTAGTAATTTTTCCAAGGAAAATGTCTGAAATTAGAGCTGGCGTAAGGCGAACATCCTTTAGTTCTGGGACGTTGTAAGCAATAGCAATTGGACCTGCTACAGCTGGTACATAGGTGAAGTCAAAAGTCGGCTCGGTGCCTGCTTCATAGAGCGAGTCCGAAGCGCCGAAAGAAGTCTTACCGGCGGTAAAGTCCTTCTTTCCTGTACCCGATCCAGCTGGGTTGTAGGTTACCGCGTCGGTCGTGTATCCAGCGATACACTCAGCAAACATCTTGCCAGCGTAGGAAGATCCGGATCCTGAGATGTCAGTTGCGTAAGCAGCGGGAGCCGCTATTAGTGATGTCACTGCAATTGCTGCAGAGGCTAGAATTGCGGGAAATTTCCGCATTTTTTCTCCTTCTATTTGTTTGTCTGGTGAACACCTATAGAAAAGCTTCATCCGGTTAACAACTACCCCTGCAATGGATTTACTGCTCGCAAATTAATGGTTAACGTTTGGCTAACCAAAGTGCCCATTGACATAGGCGTTGGTTCGAGGATCAATTGGCCCGTGGAAGATGCGCTCAGTCTCGCCAAACTCAACTACGTGCCCAGGTTCCCCATCATCGGCAAGGAAGAAGGCCGTCTGGTCAGAAATGCGCTGCGCTTGCTGCATGTTGTGTGTGACTATGACAATTGTCATGGTCTCTTTCAGCTCCAGAATAGTTTCCTCAATTCTTCGCGTCGATCCCGGATCGAGCGCGGAACACGGCTCATCCATGAGCATTACTTCCGGGGTCATCGCAAGCCCTCTTGCAATGCAAAGTCGTTGCTGCTGGCCTCCCGACAGGGAAAGAGCCGGTTCGGCAAGGCGGTCCTTTACCTCATTCCACATCGAAGCTCGACGCAGTGATGTCTCGACCAGTTCTTCCTCATTTGAAACCTTTTGACCCGAAAGTCGCAGGCCAGAAATAACATTTTCCTTTATAGACATAGTTGGAAACGGATTTGGTTTTTGAAATACCATTCCCACCTTGAGGCGGACATCTACGGGATCTACACCTGTTTCATAAATATCCCTCCCGTCAAGTAATACCCGACCCGCCAAACCAGCTCCGGGGATTAGCTCGTGCATTCGATTGAGCGTTCTAATAAAGGTGGACTTTCCACACCCCGAGGGTCCAATCAGTGCGGTGACCTGATTCGATGGAAATGTCAAAGACACATCCCTGAGCACATGCCTCGCACCAAACCAGACATTTACTTGGTCAGTTTCTAAGTGATGGGTTTGAACGAGACTCATTATTTCTTTCCTGACTTTCGTGGGGATGACGCAATTCGGGCTGCGGAGAAAATGATCGCGACAACGATCAAAATGGTTGCTGCGGCACCCCAGGCCCTGGCAATTGAACCATCGGTGCCGAATGAAAGATTTAAGAATAGATAGGTTGGAAGCGAGGCAACACCCCCGTCAAACATGTTTAGGTTGGTGACATTGTTCGTAAAAATAGTTAGTAGAAGTGGAGCAGTTTCACCAATAATGCGGGCGATGCCCAGCAACACAGCTGTGATAATTCCTGACTTAGCAGCAGGCAGGGTCACCATTAGGAATGCCCGCCATGATGGAGCTCCCAAAGCCAAGGCTCCATTTCGGAGTTCTTTCGGCACCAGTCGCAAAGCTTCTTCACTGACACGGGCCACTGTTGGCAGCATTAGTGGAACCAGAGCCAGAGATCCTGCATAGCCCGCATAGGAAGATACTCCCGTGGCGATAAACATGGCATAAATAAATAAGCCCGCCACAACAGATGGCAAGCCACTCATTGCCTGCAGCAAGGTTCTTATTAGACCACGACTCTTTCCCTGTGTCTCAGTGATGTAGACCGCGGTCGCAATTCCTAGTGGCACAGTGATAGCCGTTGTAAATGTAACGATCATCAATGTTCCAACCAGAGCATGGCCTAATCCGCCGTAACTAAGGTCCGTGGTGGGACCCACATAACGATTGTTTTGGTAGAAGAAATGTGGACTCAACGCCTGAAAACCGGTTGCAAAGACAGACACCACCACACTCAGCAGCATCACCAAGACAAAAGCTGTTAGGAAGAGAGTCACGACCACTAAAAGGCCGTCAGGAATGCCTCGTTTGCCGAACCCAACAAAACCTGCGTAGGCCCCGCCTAAAAGTTGGAGCGGAAGGAAAACTGCATATAAAACAACTATGAAATTGAGCCCTGAAACAAGCCAGAAACAAAGGGCAAAAACAAGTGGAAATGTAGACGCGATGATCATCGCGGTCTTAAGCTTCGAGTCAATTTTCGACCATGGTCGGGCATCACGTGGACGGGAAAGCATCTCAATCGTCATGCTTGCCTCCACGGTTGAGCCTTCACGACAATCCAAGAAGCAATCGCGTTCACAATCAATGTCACGACAAACAGCACGACGCCGGCCGCCATTAGAGCGGCGAGCTCCGCCTCTGTCGCCTCGGCGAATTTAGCTAAAACGAGCGAAGCAACATTGCCACCCTCCGGCATAAGAATCATGCCCCAGTTGAATCGATCGTAAACAAGGTTTAAGACAAAGTAGATAGCTACTGTTTCGCCCATTGCGCGTCCGAGCGCGAGCAAGGTTCCTCCAACGATTCCAGATGCTGAGGTTGGCAGAATTACTTTTCTAAAAGTTGATTCCGCGTTACCGCCCAGAGCTTGAGCTGCGCGTATAACCTCCTGATCCATCTGACTGAAGATTTCACGTGTGACTGAGGCGATGATGGGGACAATCATGATGGCCAACACTAGGGACGCAATGAATGGAGAGTTCGCAAAGGTACCTGCGTCATGGCTGAAGATTGGAATCCAGCCAAAAAGGCTGTTTAGAATAGCGGACCACTCCACCGCGATTGGAACGAACGAGAGCAAGCCCCACAGACCAATGACCACAGAAGGAATCGCAGCTAGAAAGTCAACGAGTATCACGGCAGCTTTTCCGATGGACTTTGGGGCGATGAAAACTATGAAGTAAGCAATGGAGATTGCCATCGGCACCGCAATTGTGGTCGCCATGGCAGCAATCAAAAGGGTCCCGTAAAGTTGCGGGCCTAGCCTCAGGATGGGCGGGTCGACTGAAGTGTCCCAGCCAGTTCCAAAAACAAATGGAAAGACGCCTTGCTCTTCAAATGCCGGCCATGCTCGCTGCATCAAAAAGAAAAGAATTAACAAAATTATGACAATTGCCGAATACGCTGCCGTTGACGCGATCCTGAAAAATACCTTGTCTGCCCTTCTAAACGGCCTTAGTTGCAGGTCCCGTCTAGTTGGCGAGGAAGGACTGGTCATGGCCAAATCCTGTTATAAGCAGGTAAAAATCAGGTCTTTTTGAAGTTAACGAAAGATGAACGACTAGTTTCCGAACGGTATTCCGGTCCAAATCTGATTCATTCGGATCAGCATTATCGCAATAGTTAGGCTCGCGAATCCCATAACCACGGTTGACCACCTGGATTGTTCAGCCAGGGCCCAAATAACTGCAGCTGGGGGAATAAGCAAGGCCACGAGTAGATAACCGAAGAATTCGACTGTGCTGACCTGGGCTTGCGCTCCTGCGAGAACTATTCCGGTGCTCACAGCCAGCTGTACAAAAAGACTCAACTCGACGCAGAAAAAAACGATAATCAAATTACCCCGCGGCTTTAGGCCACCAATGCCGGCAACAACGAGCACCGACCCTATCAAAATCGAAAGAATCAGAATTACAAAATAGAGCCACTCAACCAACGAAAGCCTCCGGAAAAACAGTGATTGAACGGTAGCTCTTGGCAACTGGCTCAAGAATGGCAAGAAGCTTTCCCTCAAAGCTGGCCGCTAGGTTTCCCTCATTTTCCAAAGTTAAACGCTTGCCGTGAACAATGTCTTGGGCTTGTGATGATGATAGTTCAACAACCGGAAACAACTTTCGCGCTACGTCAAGCAACGGCTTGAAATCACCAACACTTTCTATGGAGGTGGCATCGGCAATCGAAAACTCACCTATTCGAGTTCTTCTCAAAGCTCTCAGGTGGCCTCCGACTCCTAGCGCCGTACCTAAGTCTCTGGCGAGAGCTCGAATGTAAGTGCCTGAACTGCAGTCGACCGTTACATCAAATTCCACAAAGTCCCCGACCATCCTCAGCTCAGAGGTTGGTTGAAAGTGATACACCTCGACACTTCTTGCAGGAATCACTACCTCTTCACCGGCTCGAACGAGGTCGTAGGCCCGCTTCCCCTGAATTTTTATGGCACTCACGCTCGATGGAACCTGCTGAATGCTGCCGGTGAGATTCTTTATTTCTTCCTTTATTTGCTCCATTGAAACTGATTTAGCAGATGCCTCTGAAACAACATCCCCCTCGAGATCATCGGTTGTGGTCGCCTGACCAAGGCGAATGGTGGCTAGGTATTGCTTGTCGAGACCAAACAGGTGATGCAAAAGCTTGGTGCCCGAACCGATTCCCATCACCAAAAGTCCCGAAGCAAAAGGATCAAGCGTTCCGGCATGGCCAATTTTCTTTTCAGACAATTTCTTTCTCAGCTGGGCCACGACATCGTGAGAAGTCATCCCAGTGGGCTTATCAATCAGCACCACTCCACTTGGCAATTAGTCGTCCTGCGACTTTGGTTTGATGTAGGGATCAGGGTCGCCAGCAGGTTTCGCTTTTTTGGCAATCTCTTCCACTTCAGCATCTCTGCGCTTAGCTTCGGCCAAGAGCTCTGCCAACGCTCCGGCTGTTGCAGGAATTTCGTCCCTAATTAGTTCGATTGTTGGTGTGATGCGAATACCCAGGCGGTGGCCAATCTCGCCGCGCAACCTACCGCGATTGCGTTCTAGTGCCTCGAGAGTGCGCTGCTGCTCTTCATCGCTGCCGTAGACAGTGAAATAAATCCTGGCGTGAGACAAATCTGGAGTGACTCGAGCATCAGTAAAAGTGACAAAGCCAATGTCCGGATCTTTAACACCGCGCTCGAGTGCCTCTGCGGCAAGCACTTTGATTCGCTCCCCCAGTCGGCGAGCTCTATCGTGATCAACCACTAGACCCTCGGCTTCTCCACCATTTCATAGGTTTCAATTT
>CAZTLT010000076.1:0-4264 GCA_964614615.1 uncultured Aquiluna sp.
CACGAAGGTTTCTGGTTCCTTTGTTCTTGGTTCGAGTCCAGGCACCCCAGCAAAGGTTGGTGGGTTGATGCTTGAGCAGTTTGCAGCCGGCTATCTGGTGTTTTCATTTGTTGCACTAGCCCTTTTTCAACTTGCAGTTGTGCTGGGCGCTCCACTTGGTGAGTATGCCTACGGCGGTCAGATTGTAGGGAAGCTCCCAATCCAATACAGAATTGCCAGCACCTTCTCTTTCTTACTTGCCCTGGCAATTGCTGGACATTATTTAGCGCAGCTAGGAGTTCTCCCTACTTTGCTGAGTCCTGATCTAAATCAGATTGTGAATTGGGGGTTGGTTGCATTCAACTTGCCAGCTGCAATTCTGAACAACATCACTCGCAGTCAAAAAGAAAAGCGACTTTGGGGTGGTACCACAATTGCCAATCTGCTGGCATCGGTGATAGTAGCCCTCTAAAGCTGCCAGCTATCGCCGACCTTTAGGTATCTGAATTCACCACCGTGTTTTTCAACAATTTGTTGAACACGGCTATTTTGAAGCGAATGGCCCTGTTCCGATAGCAATGCATTGTGAGTTGCAAAGCATCGCCTTGGTTTCACTTCTTCAAGGAAATCAATGACATCCGAAATCCTCAGCCATGGTGCACTAGTCGGACAAGCCAATACATCAACTTTCTGCTCGGGCATGGTGTAACTGTCTCCGGGGTAATAAAGCGTTGAGTTGACCATTACTCCGACATTTTGAACAATCGGTATTGACCGGTGAATGACCTGGTGGAGATCTCCATAGAAGTCAATCCGAAACGGCCCTATTTCGTAGTGATCGCCGTGGTAAACCGCTTCAACATCTAGGTCAGGTAACTTTTCGGCCACCTCTTTGGTTCCAAGGAATTGCGCTGAAGGAAATTGCTGCCTAATTCTCAGAGCGTGTTCGGGTGATGTGTGGTCATCATGGAGATGGGTGAAGACAACCGCCACAACGTTTTTTAGCTCTGGCAGATTTGAATAGCTCCCAGGATCAACTACCAGCTGAGCATCCGCTTCATCAAGCACCAAAAGAGCATGCTCATATTTGGAGATTCTCATGGCGCTTCCTCAATTCAGGGTCTATCTTTGTCGATATTAGGAGGTGGCGATGAAGCCACTAGGGGTAATCATCAATCCCGCTGCCAATCGCGGTCGAGGAAATCTGGTCGGTGATCGAGCTCTGGCTGAATTCGCCGAGCTAGGAATCCCAACCCGCAACCTCAGCACTAGCTCTGCTCAAGCCGCCAAGGACTTTGCTATCGCCTCGGCTTCTGAACTTTCGGGAGTTGTGGCAATTGGTGGAGATGGCACCAGTCAACTGGGTGTAAACATCGCCATGGAGACTTCTTTACCACTTGGACTGGTGCCGGCGGGCAGTGGAAATGATCAAGTTCGCGAACTTGGCATCGCGCTAAATGATCCCAGTGGAGCTGCCTTCAACATCGCGGAGGGGATAAAGAATCCGCGCAACGTCGATGTTATGCGCGTGGAGACCGACTATCGAAAGTTTTGGTCACTCGGCTCAATCTCCGCCGGCTTTGATGCTCTTTGTGCCGAGCGAGCCAATGGTTTGAGGTGGCCCAAGGGTCCAAACTCCTACGTGGCAGCCATGCTGTTGGAATTGCCAAAATTCAAGCCCATCCAATACCGCCTGGTTGCGGATGGGGTTGAAAGAGACTTCAAGGCGATGCTATGTGGTGTGGCTAACGTGAAGAACTTTGGCGGTGGAATGAAGATTTCTCCGCAATCTGAAATGACCGATGGTGAGCTTGAAGTTTTTATCTTGCACGAAGTTTCAAGGCCAAAGCTCCTACAGATTTTCCCTAAGGTTTATAGGGGAGAGCACATCCGATATAAAGAAGTCGAGATTTTCAAAGCCAAAGAGATCCGGATTGAAAACGATGGATTTCCAATGACTTGCGATGGTGAAATTATTGGCCCAGCACCATTTAGCGTAAAAATTCACCCTGGTGGCCTTAGGCTGCTCAGCCGATAGATTGCCCAAGTGGGCTATCTGTGGCATGATTTCTAAGTTGCAATTCGGCCCCATCGTTTAGCGGCCTAGGACGCTGCCCTCTCACGGCAGTAGCAGGGGTTCAAATCCCCTTGGGGTCACAAATCTCGCTTCTGATGACAAAATCTCAGAAGCGGGATTTCTTTTTATTGCCACCTTCGCGAATAGCCAGCTGCAACCACTATTAGGACAACCGGTAGCAGTGCCGCTGCGTTCAGTCCAGCAAATCCAAAAATAGTCAAAATGGTTCCCGAAATGGCACCACCGAATGCCCCGGAGAGGCTCATCAGTGAATCACTAAATCCTTGCACCACTGGTTTTTCCTCAGTTGCTAGTTCCTGGCTGAGAAGCGCACTGGCCGCAACAGTCCCTGCAGACCAGCCAAATCCAAGTAAAAATAATCCGGCAGCCACAAAGGAAAAGTTATTTGCGCCAAAGCCAGACACTGCCAGAGAAATAAGAAGAATCAGCTGGCCCAGCAAGATAGTTGGCCTTGCCCCAAATTTATCGCTGATGATTCCAAAGACTGGAGAAAATGCATACATGCCAGCTACGTGGAGCGAAATCGTAAAGCCAACATCCGCCAGCGAGTGTCCCTCAACACTGAGATGAGCGGGAGTCATAGACATTACTGAGACCATCACCATGTGACTTAGCGCAATGCTAACCACCGCAAACGCTGTGATTGGCTTACTTCGTATGATTGAAATTGCCTCTCGGAATTTTCTTTTGCTCACTATCCCGTCGCCACCGGTTATCTCCTGCGCTAGTAGCAGCGGATCTGGCTTTAGGCCAAACCAAAAGAATGCCGTTGAAAGAGTTTGAGCAACAATCGTCAAGACAAATGGACCAGCTAGGTGAGCCAGCCCCAACCCTAAGCCAAGCGACTCCCCGGGAGCAATTAGGTTTGGTCCCACAACTGCACCAAGCGTTGTTGCCCAAACCACAATTGAAATGTCCTTAGCTTTTGGTCGACTAGTTGGAATATCTGCCGCAGCAAACCTGGCTTGCAGGCTGACCGCAGTTGCAGCACCCAGTAAGAAAAGACCAGCCAGCTCCATCGGAAAAGATCTAAAGGTGGCAGCAAGAATCATTCCGATAGCGCCAAAAATCGCCAAGCCTGCACCAGTTGCCAGAGCGTATCTTCGTCCGCGTCTAGCGGCGATGTTTGCAAGTGGGATTGCAACGAAAGCCGAGCCAAGCGTGCTGAGCGTTGCGGCTGCTCCCGACCAAGCAGCTGAACCTGATAACTCAGTGGCCATGATGGCACCAACCGACAAAGTTGACCCAAAACCAAATCCACCCAGTGCTTGCCCAATGGCTAGGGTTCGGACAGTTTTGGCCTGTATTTTGGCGAGTTCTTCCGCCTTGATTGGCTCCACCCGACAAATCTAGTGCTTGCTCTAAACTTGTCTTTCACGCACTCGCGAGGTGATTGAGAATGAGCAAGCCATTGACCTTAGCTGAAAAGCTTTGGAACGACCACATTGTGGTGAAGGGTGAAAATGGCGCGCCTGATTTGCTCTACATCGACCTTCACCTAATCCACGAGGTCACCAGCCCGCAGGCTTTCGATGGTTTGCGACTAGCTAATCGAGATGTGCGAAGAAAAGATCTAACTATTGCAACTGAAGATCACAACACCCCAACTATCGACATTCACCTTCCAATAGCCGAGCCAACTTCGCGAACCCAGGTGCAGGCGCTAAGAACGAACACCGAAGAATTTGGTGTTCGCATTCACTCACTCGGAGATAAGAATCAAGGGATTGTGCACGTGGTCGGACCTCAGCTTGGTTTGACCATGCCTGGCCTAACGGTGGTGTGTGGTGATTCTCACACCTCTACTCACGGCGCCTTTGGTGCTCTGGCTATGGGAATTGGCACCAGCGAAGTTGAGCATGTTTTGGCAACCCAAACGCTTCCGCTCAAGCCCTTCAAGACTATGGCAATCAATGTCGAGGGGACACTGCGTCCAGGCGTAACTGCCAAAGACATCATTCTTGCCGTGATAGCCAAGATTTCTACCGGCGGCGGTCAGGGCTATGTCTTGGAGTATCGCGGCAGCGCGATTCGTTCCTTGTCGATGGAAGGCCGCATGACCATCTGCAATATGTCGATTGAGGCAGGCGCCAGAGCCGGAATGGTTGCGCCGGATGAAATTACCTTTGAGTATCTCAAGGGTCGTCCTCATGCACCCGTCGGTGCTGACTGGGATCAGGCGATGGA
>CAZTLT010000076.1:4274-5206 GCA_964614615.1 uncultured Aquiluna sp.
TATTGGAAGACCCTGAAGACTGACGAGGGCGCAAAGTTTGATGCAGAAGTATTTATTGATGCCAACACTCTCGATCCGTTTGTGACCTGGGGCACCAACCCGGGCCAAGGTGTTTCACTTCTAGACAGCGTTCCTGATCCTTCTCAAATGGAAGACCCTGCCGAGCGAGCAGCAGCCGAGCGAGCTTTGGAATACATGGATCTAAAGCCAGGCACCAAGATGAAAGACATCGCCGTTAATACCGTCTTCTTGGGATCCTGCACCAACGCTCGAATTGAAGATCTTCGAGCAGCTGCCGCAATTATTAAGGGAAAGAAAAAAGCAGATGGTGTTCGCATGATGGTTGTGCCGGGCTCTCAGAAAGTTCGCCTGCAGGCAGAAGAGGAAGGCCTGGACAAAGTCTTCAAAGAGTTTGGAGCAGAGTGGCGTTTTGCTGGCTGTTCGATGTGTCTGGGAATGAATCCAGATCAGCTGGGCCCAGGTGAGCGAGCTGCCTCAACCTCCAATAGAAACTTTGAAGGTCGCCAGGGCAAAGGTGCTCGCACGCACCTGGTCTCGCCAGTAGTAGCGGCTGCAACTGCAATTCGTGGAACCCTGTCAGCCCCATCGGATGTGGAGAACTAATGGAAAGAATTTCAGTTTTCTCGGGCGTAGGTGCACCACTTAGACGAAGCAATGTCGACACCGATCAAATCATCCCTGCTGTCTATCTGAAAAGAATTACTAAGACTGGTTTTGAAGATGGCTTGTTTGCGCACTGGCGAAATGATGAGGATTTTGTTCTGAATCAAGCTCCTTATAAAAATGCCCAAGTCTTGGTGGCAGGCAGCGATTTTGGAACCGGCTCATCGCGTGAGCATGCAGTTTGGGCATTGCGTGATTACGGCTTCAAGGCAGTTTTCAGTTCAAAGTTTGCAGACATCTTCCGCGGC
>CAZTLT010000077.1:0-5011 GCA_964614615.1 uncultured Aquiluna sp.
CTTTTTTCTTCATTGTGTAGGCAAAGCGTGCAACAGCTACGGGATAGGCGCCCACCGTAATGGTGTTGTTCCGATCGGAGAATTTCTCAATCTGGAGAACTGGATCTTTCATGCGGCCAAGGAACCAACCGCCAACTTCATTGGTGAGCCTGAGTTCGACCACCACCCGAGCATCAATGTTGAACTTACCCCTGATTGCACACTCAGAATCGTTACGCCAGACACATGGACTGGCATTGGGATAGCTGGCTTCCGCGCTTCGCGGCTCGATGGAAACTGGAACGACTCTCAGATAAAAGTCATTGGTCACAAATTTATTGATTCGTCTCTCATGGTTCATTGACGCCACTGGACTGACCAGGTAAAGGTCACCCCTGTCGTGTGGCACTCCTGAAACCCTAAATATTGAACTCTGGCCACCTCGGAAGAGGTTCAGTTTCGGGGATGCAGGAAAAGTCTCACCACTGTCTACGGCCGAGACAAACTCACCAGGGAAGTACTCACCGTTGAGTTCTAGCCCAAAACGTGCGACACAGTCCTCGGCGGTTTCGCTTTCACAAACAGGAAAAACGGGCCTTGCAAAACCGCTATAGCCGCGCTTATTCAGGTCACAAATTGGATCGTCAATCGTTGGGCATTGAATCCAAGGCAGTCTGTTGAGGTTTTCATCGGCCTGGTCTGGTTGTAGGGATAACTGCGATCCCCACAAGTCATTTTCATCATCTTCCGTCAAAACAAACTGGGCCTCGTCATTTTCAACTGGAATCAACATCGGTTCCGTCCCTACCGTCGCATTAGCAGGAGCAGCAGTCAGTAGGGCCAAGAAAACAGTAAGGATGAGTCCAGTAATCTTTTTCACATTTACCTCTTTTTGAAGCCGGCGGGACAAGTCGGATTGATTCCCGAAACCTTGCGAGTTTTGCTTGGTGCTGAAGTTGAGACACAGGTGATTGTCGTTCGCTTAGGCTGCGTGATCTTTACCCGAATTGTTTTTTCGCTGAAGGTAAATCCGTAGGCGGCAAGCTTTAGCCAACCGTTCTTTTCTCCCACCACTGTGGTTGCAATGTTCCTGTCGCCATCACCGGCGATCGAGATTGTTGCACTCACTGGAGCCCTGCTAAATCCATATAGGCACCTGGCAACATCAGACCTCATCACCAGGTCATACGTTCCTAAAACCTCGGTTGCGCCATCAGCTTGGAAGTGAAGCCCCGCTACTTTGTAATTCAAGAATCCCCTGGTGAACTTTGGCACTCCACCGTCATAAACCATCGCGTTAGTTGTGACAATTCCTAAGACCTTTGACTTGTCAGCTAGGCATCTTGAGCCCCCGCCTGGATACATAGTCGAAGAGAAGTTCCAAAAAGAGTTTTGACCAGCGGCGGTGTCTTTCACCTTGGGCCGGAAGTAATCAACAAATTCAAATCCAGTCCAGTCAGAAGAGTTAGCCCAAGCTATGAATCCATCCCAGCTTCCGGCAAATCCTCTAACAAGTGACTTTTCCTTTGAGGTAAGTGACTTGGCGTCCTCAATCACGTGATGCAGTCTCTGCACAATTGCTGGCTCTGCCTCAACACTTACCTCGTTATGGGTTGCGGAAAAGTCCCGCACACTGATTTGAGGGTTCTTGATTCGGCCTTGGAACCAGCCACCGACAGTTTTGGAGATTCGAATGGTGAGCTTGACTTTTGTACCGTCAGCAAAGTCCTGTACTACACCGCAAGTTCCGTCTTCAATCCAGCCACAGTCATAACCGCCCCCACCACCGGCAAGTGATCTTCCTTCGCGCCCAGTTACGGGGTTTTTCCCCACCAGTGTGAACTGGTATGGCGATTCGTAATTGCCTGTCTGCTCACGATATGGAAAGACGCTGGCAATAAAACTTTCGGTTTGAAACCGTGGCTTTCCTGGTTCTCGGTATTGAGACACTGCAACAACCACCGAATACTTAGTCAGACCACTTGCTGTTGGCGCATGCGGAGCATCCCAAAGCGAGGGAGTAGTTTGCTCAAAGAAGCCCGCTCTAGCGTTTTCCTCAAACTCCATACCTTTGGCATAGCGGATGAAAGTTGCGGGTTCAAAGATTCCCTCACTATTGGTGATTTCCAGGGAAACAACGCAGTTGACATCTGTATCTGATTCACAAACTGGAACTATTCCTATTCCTCTTACAAGGCTGATTTTGCTGTCTGCGCACTCTGGATCGACAGCGCCATCACATGTCCACTGCTCTTCCCCATTTCGAGAGGTCGCCCCCAGAGAGGAGGCGTTCAATGCCACTCCAGTTTCGCCAACAATGAAAGTGGCGGAAGTTTGTGGCACCGGAATTAATTCAGGATTAAAGGCATCTTGGGCCTGGGATGGCTGGGCCAGCGATAGAGCTAAAGCGAGCGCCGACACGGAAGAGACGAGACGCTTCATTGGACCCCCATTTGTGAACTAGAAGTAGCCTAAACCAGCCTTCCGACTCTGAGTATGGCCAAAATAGACAGATATTGGCTGGTAAATGTCCCAACTGTGTGGCATGTTTATCAATAACGTTTTCAAACCAATCTGGGGGAAATTTATGAAGTTCTCATTCAGCAACAGTGTTAAGGCTGCCGTGGCAAGTGCCAGCTTGGTAGCAATTGCACTGGTTCCTGGTCCTGCCGCTAACGCAGCACTGAAGCTGCCAAGTGGTGCCTGGCCAGTATGTAACGAGACCAGAATCACTTACTGTGTTGAGTCAGTCAGCATTACCGCACTTGGTACCGCTGGACCTGAGCAACTGCAGTGGTATCCATCTGGAACTGTCAGTGAAACCACTGTTGCACCAGCTCCAGCTGAGGAGCCTGCTCTGCCAGTTGACCCAACTATGCAGACTGATCCAAACGCAATTGATCTTCCGCTGACCGTGGAAACCGCAGCAGGACCGGCGACACTTGGCCGTTGGAGCTCTCCTAACTGGACAGCCAATGGCCTCGCTAACCTCGGATACCAAGGTCTAAACATTTCGGTGTCAACCGCTAACGCTTTCACTAACCACCTGTTCTTCACAGTTCAACCAGTCAAGGTTGATGCATCAGGTGTCTCAACCCAGGCTCGTCAGGTAGGAAACACTGGCTACCTAGCAAACCTAGATCCAGATGTGCAGATTAGTTTGACTGTTCGCACAGGCGAAGCAATCACCTCTGTGATTGTTGGTTTTGGAATCAACATGACCAACTCCAAGTCAGATGGAGAGTTCACCGTTAGCGGCTACCCAGTAGTTACGCCAAAGGTTAGTGACTCACGTCAGTGCACTGGCGAAGATGGCATTGCCGCTGCTCTGGTAGTGGGCATGCAGGGATTTGTCGTTGTTGAAAATGACGACATGGGCTTTGGAGTCGAAGGGCTCTCGGGCAACATGGTTGTCTACTCCAACGGCCAGTGCAACACCTCTACTCCAAGTTGGGATGAGACCACTCAGACCCTGAACTGGACCGTAGGTGCTCCACACTTTGCACCAGATGGAGTAACCACCAACAAGGGTGTTTACCGCGCAATCATTCCAGCCAACGACGCGCTACTACTGTGGGGTCTAACCGACATCCGCCGCGCTGCTAGTGCTCTTGAAATCTCTGTGATTGAAGAAGATGGTGGACCAGCAGTTGCTGCCAGAAAAGTTGCTGTTAGAAACAACAGCATCATTATCGACATGACTGGCTTCAGCTACTCAACTCCGAAGATCACCATCAAGAAGAGCAAGAAGGCAAATGTCAGAAAGTTCTTTACTTCGAAGAGAACAGTTCGTTGCTACGACGCAGCTACCAAGAAGACAACCACCTACAGAAATGTTTATGGTTGCCCAGCTGGTACTAAGCGCCGCTAATTAGCTATCCACTAACCCCCAGCCCCCGGCTGGGGGTTAGTCATTTCTAGGGGCTTCCCGCCAAATACAGCTACTTGGCTAAACTTTCATCCATGGCCATAACAGTGACCGTTATCGGTCTTGGGTATTTGGGTGCTACGCACGCGGTTGCAATGGCCGAGCTTGGACACAATGTCATCGGGATCGAAGCTGACGAAAAGAAGCTAGCCGCTCTAAAGGGCGGCAAGATTCCCTTCTATGAGCCAGGCCTGGAGGAAGCCCTCAAGCGGGTTATTGCAGCAGGCAGGATTTCTTTCCAGTCTTCCCACTCTGACAAGTCCGCTGAAGCTGATGTTCATTTTCTCTGCGTAGGAACGCCGCAGGTGAAAGGCTCCTACGCCGCAGATGTTTCATATCTATATGCAGCGGTTGATGCCCTAGCCCCTTATCTTTCCAAGACTGCGGTGGTGGCAGGTAAGAGCACGGTTCCGGTTGGAACCGCTAAGGAGCTGAAAGAGCGGCTTTCTGAACAAACAGACTTTGCCGCCAAGCTGGTATGGAATCCAGAGTTTCTAAGAGAGGGCACCGCACTCGAAGATTCGCTTAGGCCAGATCGTATTGTGATTGGGGTTGAAGAGGGCGATAGCGAGAGCGAAAAGATTATGCGATCTGTCTATCAGCCCATTATCAACGGAGACACCGGTTCACCAGCTGGTCAGACACCTTTCTTGGTTATGGATGTAGCAACCAGTGAGCTGGTGAAGGTGGCAGCCAACAGTTTTCTTGCCACCAAAATCAGCTTTATTAATGCCATGGCAGAAATAGCAGAGGCATCAGGTGCTGACACTGTTCGACTAGCTGAAGCAATCGGAATGGATGCTCGCATTGGTTCACAGTTCCTCCGCAATGGCATTGGTTTTGGTGGTGGCTGTTTACCAAAAGACATCAGGGCTTTCGTTGCAAGAGCCGAGCAGCTTGGTGCTGGTGAAGCGGTTGAATTTTTGAAAGACGTTGATGCGGTAAACCTTCGCAGAAGAGAACGAGTAGTTTCACTTGCCAAGCGAGAGCTTGGAGAACTGAAGGGCAAGCGAATTCTGATGTTGGGAGCTGCATTCAAGCCAGACAGTGATGATCTGCGCGACTCCCCTGCACTGGCAATTGCACTAAAGCTGCAAGAGCAAG
>CAZTLT010000078.1:0-4954 GCA_964614615.1 uncultured Aquiluna sp.
GCAACCGAAGAGGCAATGGAAACCATT
Source organism: uncultured Aquiluna sp. (assembly GCA_964614615.1). Lineage (GTDB taxonomy): Bacteria > Actinomycetota > Actinomycetes > Actinomycetales > Microbacteriaceae > Aquiluna. The sequence goes on from CAZTLT010000078.1 coordinate 28, forward strand.
GCTCACGCCAGTGTCGAAGAAGTTGACGCGGCGGTTGCTAAAGCAGTGAAAGCGCAAAAGAAGTGGGCTGCCCTAAACCCAGCAGATCGAGCACGAGCACTGCATGACTTTGCATCGGTCGTTGAGTCACACGTTGAGGAACTAGCTCAGCTAGAAGTTAGAAACTCAGGTCACCCAATCTCGCAAGCACGCTGGGAAGCAACCCATGTGCGAAATGTTTTGGAGTACTACTCCGCATCACCAGAGCGCCTAAGCGGAAAGCAAATTCCAGTGGCTGGCGGAATCGCTGTCACCTACAACGATCCAATTGGAGTAGTTGGCGTAATTACTCCTTGGAACTTCCCAATGACAATTGCCAGCTGGGGATTTGCTCCAGCACTGGCAGCTGGCAATGCAGTTCTTCTGAAGCCAGCCGAGTGGACTCCGCTGAGCAGCCTGCGCCTGGGAGAGTTGGCACTGGAAGCAGGACTACCGGAAGGTTTGTTCCAGGTGATTGCCGGTAAGGGTTCAGTGGTCGGCGAGCGATTTATTTCACACCCCAAGGTGGGCAAGATCGTCTTCACTGGCTCCACCGAAGTCGGCAAGGAAGTCATGAAGAAGGCTGCTGACCAAGTGAAGCGGGTAACGCTGGAGCTTGGCGGCAAAAGCGCCAACATTGTCTTTGCCGATGCTGACGTTGAAAAGGCTGCCGCAACGGCGCCTAGTTCAGTGTTTGAAAATGCTGGCCAAGACTGCTGCGCTCGCAGTCGAATCTTGGTTCAGGCATCTGTCTATGACAAGTTCATGGAAGGACTGGAGAAGTCAGTCAAGGCATTCAAGGTTGGTGACCCAACTCAAGACGCAACCGAAATGGGTCCGCTCGTTTCCAAGAAGCACCTTGAATCAGTCAGCAGCTACCTAACCGATGCGAAGGTGGCATTCCGTGGATCTGCTCCTGAGGGTAAGGGTTACTACTTCGCACCAACCGTTGTCACACCAGATCAGCTCAACGACCGCTGCATGACCGAAGAAATCTTCGGACCAGTTGTTTCTGTCTACCGCTTCAAGGATGAAGCTGAGGCACTCGAGATCGCAAACAGCACCGAGTACGGACTAAGCGGATCCATCTGGACCAGAGACCTAGGTCGAGCAATCAGAGTTTCAAGGGCAGTGGAGAGCGGCAACCTTTCGGTCAACTCTCACTCTTCCGTTCGCTTCAATACCCCGTTCGGTGGTTTCAAGCAGTCAGGACTGGGCCGTGAACTTGGACCCGATGCACCGCTGCACTTCACCGAAGAAAAAACTGTCTACTACCCCGCCGATTAGGAGAAAAAATGGCAATAACAAAAATCGATCTGACTCAGCGACTAGCTGGGAAAGTGGCCGTCATCACAGGTGGTGGTTCAGGTATTGGTCTAGCGACCGCCAAGCGCTTTGCTGCAGAGGGAGCAAAAGTTGTGATTGGTGACATGGACCCAGTGTCAGGCGAAAAAGCCGCAGCAGAAGTTGGCGGTAGTTTCGTCAAGGTAAACGTCGCTGACGAAGGCGAAGTAAACAATCTCTTCGACAAGGCGGTTGAGCTCTACGGAAGACTTGACATTGCATTCAACAACGCAGGTATATCACCTGCTGATGATGACTCAATTGAAATCACCGAACTGCCAGCGTGGCAAAAGGTGCAGGATGTAAACCTCAAGAGCGTCTACCTCTGCTGCCGTGCAGCACTAAAGCACATGACCAAACAGGGTTCTGGTTCAATCATCAACACCGCATCGTTCGTTGCTGTGATGGGAAGTGCAACCAGCCAAATCTCTTACACCGCCTCCAAGGGTGGGGTGCTGGCCATGAGCCGTGAGCTGGGTGTGCAGTTTGCTCGTCAGGGAATCAGAGTGAACGCTCTTTGTCCAGGACCAGTAAACACTCCGCTACTTCAGGAGCTCTTTGCCAAAGATCCGGAGCGAGCAGCTCGCCGACTAATTCATATCCCAATGGGAAGATTTGCCAACCCAGAAGAACTAGCTGCCGCTGTTGCATTCCTAGCATCCGATGACAGCTCCTTCATTACGGGTTCAACCTTCTTGGTTGATGGTGGTATTTCAGGACACTACGTAACACCACTATGAAAAACTTCGAGCTAGGTGAGCTGGAGCCAATAGAACTTGGCAACAGCTCACTTTTGCTGAAGAAAATAAGAAGTGGTAATGCCTTTGAAGAGACCGTTGAGCGACTGCTTCAAACAATTCGACTGGGTCTTGCCTCGCCCGGTGATCGACTACCGGGCGAGCGCGATCTTGCTGCACTGCTAGATGTGTCAAGAGATACCATTCGCGATGCCACAGCTTCACTTGCAGAAGCTGGCTATCTCAGCATTAGAAGAGGCAGATACGGCGGCACCTTCGTTGCCGAGAAGCTTCCACTTGAAAAAGCAACCGAAACCAAAATCAACCAATCAGAAATCGAAGACATTTTGGTTTTCAGAGAAGTCGTTGAGTGTGGTGCAGCCTATGCGGCAGCTGGTGCCGAGCTGAGTAAAGAAGTAAGGGTTGCACTTTGGAAAGCGCATGAGGAAACCTCTAAAGCCAAGCCGCAAGATTATCGTCGACTCGACTCTCGTCTTCACCTGCTTGTGGCTGAGGTAACCGGTTCCAGCAAACTGGTTACTGAAGTTGCCTATTCCAGAATGCGCGTAAATGAACTGCTGGATCAAATTCCGCTGCTGCCGCCAAACATTGCTCACTCCAACCAGCAGCATGAGGCAATCATTCAAGCCGTCTTGCGCGGAGACTCGGCCGTTGCGAGCGAAGAGATGCGCAAGCATCTGCAGGGATCTGCTGCGCTACTAAGAGGTTTTCTGGGGTAACAAGCCTGCAATTTGGCTAAGGAAGTTATCAACTAGCTCAAATGCTCGCTTGCGAGAAAGGTCTTCCAGTGCGATCGTCTGCTCTAAGACGACATCCGGATTCTGACCATCTTCAATAAGTTCTTCTCTGCCATCCCAGATCAACCAACCCTCAAGAACTTCTCGGTCAAGCTCTGGATGAAATTGAAGTGCGAGAGATTTGCGATAGCTGAAAGCCTGCGATGCGATGGGCGATACCGCCAACTCTTTCGCGCCTGGCGGTAGTTGCCATCTGTCGTAGTGGAATTGAAACCACGGTCCAATTGAAATTAGGTTCGGTTCTTTCGAATGAATAAAGTGCCAACCAAGTTCTGGCCTGGGTCCTCTTGCAACCGAACCACCCAGTGCTCTCGCCATTAGCTGTCCGCCAAAACAGATTCCCAAAACTGGAATGTCACTCTCGATTGCGTCTTTTATCCACTTCAGCTCCGGTTGCAGCCAGTTGCCGATGCAGCCATCATCCCAAGCGCCCCAGGGAGCACCTAGCGGAATGATGAGGTCGTAATTGCTGGCCTGCGGAAATTGAACCTCAACGTTTGGTTCTCGATACTTCTCTTCTGGCACAACCAACATGGTTTCAATTTCAAATCCATGTTGTCTGAGACGCTCCCCGACTGGACCCAGTGGAGAGACGTGGTCGTGCTGAATGAATAGTGCTTTCACTCAGAAACCTCCTGGCTTAGCGAGAAGCGGTTGGACGACCAGCGTAGGGCCAAAGTTCACCATAGCGAACCGGCACAATTCTCACTGTTCTGGCAGGGTTGGGGGATTCCAGCATCATGCCATCGCCTAAATAAATAGCGACGTGGTACTTATCTCCAGAGAACGCTTCTTCTTGGCTCCACCAGATCAAGTCTCCGCGTTGCGCATCCTGGAATGGAACTAGTTTTTTCTGAGCTGCCATCACATTGTATTGAGCAGTGGCGGAGTGCCAGCCGATGTAGACACCTGCTGCTGCGTAACTCTTCATGGTGATTCCACTGCAGTCCCAGACGTTTGGTCCGGCACCGCCAAGAACATATCTCTCACCAAGCTGTTCTTTAGCAAAATCAATTGCTCGTTCAACTAATTCTTTATTTGGTGGTCCAACTGTGTAGAGCTCAGGAGCGGTAGGTGCAGTCTTGATTGCATTCTGCCTACGCTCAGCTTCCAAACCTTCACGGCGTTGACGCTCTAGATCCTCCGCATTGTCTTGCAAGCTTGCGAGCTGACTCATCATGGTTGCGCGCTCGCGCTCGGTCGATCTAACTTTTGCAATCACCGCATCAGCTGCAGCTTGTGCTTCGTCAAATAGCTTCTTCGCTTCAGCTTCAACAACCTCAAGTTGTTTTTTAGCTTCTTCAAGCTCTAGCTCTAATGCTTGCGCTTGTGCCTGCTGATCAAGAGCTGATTGATAAATTGATTCAGTTCGCTGAGCAACTATCTCTTGCATGCTCATTTCAAAAAGTAGATCTTCTGCACTATCTGGATTGAAAAATAGTTCTAGCGTGATCTCATTGGCTGAGCGGTCGCGGAACATCTGCGCAACCAACTGCCCCAGTTGAACTCTGGCGGTTTCAGCTTTGTTGGCAGATGCTTTGGCTTGATCCTGAAGTGACTTAACTTTTTCACGCATATCATCTGCGCGCTTTAGTGCTCTGATGTATTGCTCACTCTTTTCAAGAGCAATTGCCTCAAGTTCACGAGCTTCTGCTTCCAAAGTGTTGAGGATGCCCTCGATACGGGTAATCATCTTCTTTTTCTCGGTGACGCTGCGCTTGGCTGCCGCCACCTCCGCCGCCGAAGGGTAGTTCGGGACTGCCCAGGCCGGGGTTAATAGAAGGGATGTGACCAGGATGCCAGCGGCCGTAAAACTGGCTATTAGCCCTCTGCGCATGCTCCACCTCCCTTTTAAATATCGAGGAAACATTAAAGTATTGCCTGAGAGTTCCCTATGTGTTGCGCAACTTGCCGAGCGGCGGGTAGTCTTGCTCCTTGGTGCCAGAGGCCTATTTGGCCCCATCGTCTAGTGGCCTAGGACGCCGCCCTTTCACGGCGGTAGCACGGGTT
>CAZTLT010000079.1:0-4918 GCA_964614615.1 uncultured Aquiluna sp.
AAAAGGCCGTCGGCTTGGAAAAAGAAAAAGTGCGTTGCCGAGAAGCAAAGCACTAACAATAGGTGACCGGCAATCATGTTCATCAAGAGACGAAGAGCTAAGGTGACCGGCCGAAGAATAAATGTCGAAAGAAATTCGATTGGAGTCACAAGGGTGTAGAAGTAAACCGGGACTCCAGATGGAAACAGCGAGTTTTTGAAGAACTTAATGCCGTGACGCTTAATCCCAGCGTAAATAAACGTTACGTAGGCAGCCGCTGCGAGAACCAATGGGATTCCAATCACAGATGTGCCTGCGATGTTGGCAAATGGAATGATGCCTGTAATGTTCATTCCCAGCACCATGAAGAAAATCGTGGTTAGTAGCGGAAGGAATCGCTCGCCATCTTTTTCTCCGAGCTGATCATGGGCAATTGACTTGCGGACGAAATTCAGGGCCATCTCACCTAGCAACTGGAATCGACCAGGAACCACATTGCCGGTCTTCACAGCCTGGTTGAATTTTCTGGTCCAAAGCAAGAAAAGGACTATCAGCAGGGTCATCACGATTAGGCGAATCATCATGATTCGATTAATCGCGAACGGTGTTCCCTCAAATAGAAAGACCTCTGGGTAGAACTCATAGATAGTCGGAGGCTTAAATTCGCCACCCTCGGCCAATAAAATGTTCAGTGCTGTAAGCAGGTTAGCTCTCCTGGTCAGGGGCGCTGAAGGCCAAATGGGTTGGGTTTCCCCAAGAGTTTATAAGACTAACTCTGACCGAATTGCCGCAATTCCCTAAATTAACGGCTAATTTTCGACCACTGGGATTTTTGCGCTCAGGACCAGGTAAGAGTCAATGGCAAGGGCCCCTAGTACGGATGCCACGACCGCGAAAAAGAACATGGGCCCAGAAATAAAAGTGGCGGACTGCAAGACGCCTAATAAAACGGCGAACAACAAAACCTTTAGTAGCCAGCCTCCCAAGACCAAGGCATAAAAGCCGTTCAGCCCCAGCCGAGCTCCGAGCTTGATGCTCCCGATGGTCATTGCTCCAAATACCACAGAAATGGCAGCTCCGATCAGCGAGGAATTCACACCAGGCAGGCCGAAAATCAAGAATCCCACGCCAGAACCAATCAGCCCCACCAGCAGTGCCAGAAGTAGATTGAATTTCAGGGCTTTGGAAAAGAGTTTTTGGCTATTTGTTTGCAACTTTTCTCCTGTGCTTTAGGCGACGGGTAAGGACGGGCCAATAGGTATGTAACAGTGCTAGCAACTGCCAACAACCAAAGATTACAAGCACTTGCGGTAGGTCAAACCAAAAGAACAACAAAAGACTTGTCGAAACCAACAATGTCCAGTGATAGAAGACTAAGACCGCCCCCTGATGGGAGTGGCCTATGTCCTGTAACTGATGATGAATGTGCTCTCGATCCGCGGCAAATGGTGATTGGCCACGTGAGAGTCTCCGCACAACAGCCAGCAATAAGTCAAGCAGAGGCAATATCAGAATAAAGATTGGGAGAACCAAAGGGATAAGCGCTGGAAGAAGATCATTTCTAGTTACCGTGGCTGGATCAATTGAGCCAGTGACAGTGATGGCACTTGTTGCCATCAGAAGTCCAAGCAACATTGCACCGGAGTCTCCCATGAAAATCTTGGCCGGGCGCCAATTATGGGGCAAAAATCCAATCACAATTCCCAAGATGATGGCACTGATTAGTCCTGCCGTTGAAAAGAAATTAGTTGGGGTGGTTTGCTGAGCCAGCAAATAGGTATAAATAAAGAATCCAAACGTCCCGATTGCTACAACCCCTGCGGCTAGCCCATCTAAGCCATCTATGAAATTGACCGCATTCATAACTAGAACCAACACAAAAACTGTAATGGCAAGCGAAACCGCAAAGCTCCCAACAGTTAGACCACCAATCGGTAGCGAAACAATCTGTATTCCCGACGATGCAATTAGCCAGGCAGCTGCCAACTGACCGCCCATCTTGGCGGTCCAGTCGAGCTCAATCAAATCATCAAGAATCCCCACAACTACGATCAGGCCGGCCCCAAAAACTATTGACCAAATTGGGCCTGAATTTACAAACAATTGGTCAAACCAACCAAAAGATGCGGCGGCAGCGAAGCCTGCAACAAGCCCGACAAACATCGCTAGTCCACCGATTCGAGGAGTCGGGTCTTTATGAACGTCACGCTCTCTGATGGCTGGAGCAATGTTGTAGCGCTTTGCTAAAAATCGCACCGCCCACGTCGAAACATAAGTCACTAGAGCAGTAATCAGTGCAACCAGCAGGTAGGCGCGCACTAATTGACCTCTAACTCCACATTGCCGATCACGGAGCGAATCCGATCCAAGGAGATAGCACCTTTTCTTAGAACCCGAATGGGTTCACCCTCTTTCACCTGCGTAAGATCCAAAATGGTCGATGCTTCGCCTTTGGGAGATGATCCCGCATCTAAATAAACTGCAACCTTGTCGCCAAAATAATCAACTGCCTGCTGTGCAGTGACGGCAGCAGGTTGACCGGTTAGGTTTGCACTCGATACTGCTAGCGGTCCAACATCCTCCAAAAGAGCAAGGGTGATTTTGTGGTCAGGCACTCTAAGCGCGACCGTCCCTCTTGTTTCACCCAGGTCCCAATCCAGTGATCGCTGAGCAGTCAAAACCATCGTAAGCGCCCCAGGCCAAAATGCCGCGGCTAGCTGATTTGCAACGAGCGGAATGTCGGTTGCCAGGGCAGCCATGGTTTCTACTTTTGGAATCAAAACAGGCGGCGGTGATGTGCGATCTCTACCTTTGGTGTTCAAGAGATTCTCAACGGCTTTTGGGCTGAACGCATTTGCGGCAATGCCATAAACAGTGTCCGTTGGCAGCACCACAAGTTCTGTGCGATCCAGCGAGACCTTTGCTAGGCGAAAACCGGTCAACAGATCGGTATCAACAGAGCAATCATAAACACTTGCCAACCTAATACCTCCTAGTTGAGCTCACTGCCCTGAGTCGTCCCGTTGGGTCAGGATGAACAGCGACAGCGCCGTATCCTGCCTCCAATAGTAGTTCACGCACTGCATCCGATTGCCCATCAGCATGTTCAAGAACCAGTAGTCCTCCAACGCGCAAGCTGACTGGGGCGATTTCAATTATTTGGCGAATCATGTCCAGACCATCTTCCCCGGAGTACAGAGCAAGGTCTGGATCAAAATCTCTTACTTCTGGCTCTATTGGAGTAGCAGAAGTTGGAATGTAAGGCGGGTTAGAGATAATCAGGTCTAGGTCTCGAAGTTTAGGTAGCTCTTGTTCAATCGACCCAATCATCAGTTCAACCGAAGCATTGTTCTCAGAAATGTTTTGCAGGGCATATTTAGCTGCCTGCACAGAAAGCTCGACAGCAAAAACATCGGCATTGGTCTCCTTTGCAAGAGATATTGCAATGGCTCCGCTGCCTGTTCCTAGGTCAATCGCCCGAGGCTTTCCAGGTAGAGAATTCAAGTAGTCGATTGCTATTTGCGTTACCTGTTCGGTTTCAAATCTTGGAACAAAAACGCCTGGGCCCACTCTTAGCTCAAGGGTTCGAAAGCCCGCCACGCCAGTTATGTGCTGCAGCGGTATTCGGCGAACCCGTTTTTCTAAATTGTCTTTGAACTTACTTAGCTGATAGTTCGTCAACGACTTGTCGAATGTGATTGAGGTAAGAAGTTCCGCTCGCGAGGATTCCAAAGCGTGAGCCAAGAGCCAGTGCGCGTCAGCATCTGGGCTTGGAACACCCGCAGAGGTGAGCTGCTCTTTCGCAAAGGCTAAAGCCTCTACTAACTTCATTAGGCGCCTTTTATCGCCGCTAGTTTTGCCTCTTCATCCATGCTGATGGCGGACTGGACAATCGGTTCAAGTGCCCCCTCCATCACTTGGTCTAGGTTGTAAGCCTTGTAGCCAGTGCGATGGTCGGCTACGCGATTTTCAGGGAAGTTATAAGTTCTGATTCGCTCTGATCGATCGACAGTTCGAACCTGACTCTTTCTCTGAGCTGATTGCTCCGCATCGATTGCTTCTTGCTGGGCTGCCAGCAGACGAGCTCGCAATACTCGCATTGCCGCTTCTCGATTTTGCAACTGTGACTTTTCGTTCTGCATAGAAACAACGATGCCCGTTGGGATGTGAGTGATTCGCACCGCCGAGTCGGTTGTGTTAACTGACTGCCCACCAGGCCCAGAAGATCGAAAAACATCCACACGAATGTCGTTTGGAGATATGTCGACTTCTTCTGGCTCATCAACCTCTGGAAAAACCAAAACTCCAGCCGCTGAAGTGTGAATTCGGCCTTGCGCCTCAGTTACTGGGACTCGCTGGACTCTGTGAACACCACCTTCGTATTTCAAGTGGGCCCACACACCATTGGCAGGGTCTGACGAATTGGACTTGATTGCCACCTGGCAGTCCTTGATACCACCCAGATCGCTTTCGGTCTTATCGAGCAGCTCTGCTTTCCAACCCTTGCTTTGCGCGTAGTACAGGTACATACGCAATAAATCTGCAGCAAATAGAGCACTTTCCGCGCCGCCTTCGCCAGCCTTGATTTCCATGATGACATCGCGGCCATCATCAGGGTCCCGCGGGATTAGGAGCCGGCGAAGCTTTTCCTTCGCAACAGTCAGTTGCTCTTCAAGATTTGGGATTTCCTCTGCAAACGCTGAGTCTTCACTAGCTAGTTCTTTGGTTGCAACTAGATCTTGCTCAAGCTTTTTTACAGCCTCATCGGCTTGCAAAATTGCACTCAATTCTGCGTAGCGACGATTGAGCTTTTTTGCCAGCGCAGGATTGGCGTGAACCGCCGAGTCGCTGAGCTGCTGCTGCAAACTCGCGTGCTCGGCTCTAAGGCCTGACAGCGAATCTTGCAAAGTTACTCCGAATCAGATTCAGTTGGAACTGG
>CAZTLT010000080.1:0-4900 GCA_964614615.1 uncultured Aquiluna sp.
GAAAGTCGTGATGTACCCCAAACACAAAGGCCCCGATAGCGCCGCCAATCCTTCACCTAGCTTTCCAGCTATTGAGAAGGAAGTGTTGGCTTACTGGGAAAAAGACGGCACTTTTCAGCGATCCATTGACAAGCGCGCCGAGACCCAAGCGGAAGAGTTTGTCTTCTACGATGGTCCACCCTTTGCGAACGGACTCCCGCACTACGGGCATCTGCTAACCGGCTACACCAAAGACCTGGTGCCGCGCTATCAGACCATGCGGGGTAAAAGAGTAGAGCGCCGTTTCGGCTGGGATACTCACGGCCTACCCGCAGAAGTCGAGGCCGAGCGGCTGCTTGGAATTTCTGGTCGGCCTGAAATTGAAAAATACGGCGTCGCAAAGTTTAACGAGTTTTGCAAAACCTCTGTTTTGAAATACACCCAAGATTGGCGCAGTTACGTCACCAGACAGGCTCGCTGGGTTGATTTTGACAATGACTATAAGACCCTGGATCAGGATTACACCGAGAGTGTGATCTGGGCATTCAAAGAGCTTCACAAGAAAGGCTTAATCTACGAAGGTTTCAAGGTACTGGCGTATTGCTGGAGATGTGAAACTCCGCTTTCAAATCATGAACTGAGAATGGATGACGAGGTCTATCGACCTCGCCAAGATCAATCTGTCACTGTTACTTTTCCGATTGAATCAGGGGAGTATGCGGGGGTAAACATTCTTGCCTGGACGACCACTCCTTGGACCCTGCCTACCAACTTTGCCTTAGCTGTTGGACCGGAAATTGAATACGTAATTATTGATGCGCCCAACAGTGTCTTAGGTACTCAACGTTATCTTTTGGCAGCAACCACTTTGGCAAATTACTTAAGAGAACTTGGATTCGAAAACTTAGATGATGCACAGGCAGCGATCAGCAAGAAGGTCCTCGGTAAAGATCTGGCTGGCATTCGGTATGGCCGAATTTTTGATTTCTACGCAGATTCACAAAAATTTGAAATTGACAACGCCTGGCAGGTTTTAGTTGGTGATTACGTAACTGCCGACGAGGGAACAGGAATAGTTCACCAGGCACCTGCCTATGGTGAAGATGACCAGCTGCTCTGCAGCGCGGCTGGAATTCCCACCTACGTGTCAATCAATGAACGCGGGCAATTCAACTCCGTGGTAGTGCCTTATGAAGGCCAACATGTATTTGAAGCTAATAAGCCAATCACGCAAGACCTAAAAGCAGCCGGTCGACTCTTTAGGCAGGCCTCTTACGATCACTCTTACCCACACTGCTATCGCTGCAAGAATCCACTTATATACAAAGCGGTTTCTTCTTGGTTTGTTGAAACGACCAAACTGCGCGATCGGATGCTTGAGCTAAATCAGCAGATTAATTGGGTTCCAGAGCACACCAAGAACGGCAGTTTTGGTAAGTGGCTTGAAAATGTTCGGGACTGGGCTATTTCTCGTAACCGTTTTTGGGGTGCGCCAATCCCAGTATGGAAGTCGGACGATCCAAACTACCCGCGCATAGACGTCTACGGCTCACTCGCCGAGATTGAGAAGGATTTCGGTGTAAGCCCCAGCGACTTCCATCGACCTGTAATTGATGAGCTGGTTAGACCGAATCCGGATGACCCCAGCGGTAAGTCGATGATGCGTCGCGTGCCGGAGGTTTTGGATTGCTGGTTTGAGTCCGGCTCGATGCCCTTTGCACAGGTTCACTATCCATTTGAGAATCAAGAGTGGTTTGATACGCACTTCCCAGGCGATTTCATCGTTGAATACGTGGGACAGACCAGAGGGTGGTTCTACACCCTGCATGTGCTATCAACGGCACTATTTGATCGACCAGCCTTCAAAAACGCCATCAGCCACGGAATTGTGCTGGGTAATGATGGGCAAAAAATGTCCAAGTCGCTCCGCAACTATCCGGATGTGAACGAGGTCTTTGACCGCGATGGATCCGACGCTATGCGCTGGTTCTTGATGTCTTCGACAATTTTGCGAGGTGGAAACCTCTCAGTCACTGAGCAGGGAATTCGAGAGGGTGTTCGTCAGGCACTGCTTCCGCTTTGGAATAGCTATTACTTTTTCTCGCTTTACGCAAACGCATCAAACTACCAAGCTAGCCCGAGCTTCGGATCGCAGGATTTACTCGATCGCTACATCCTGGCAAAAACACACGAACTAATCGTCTCTGTCCAGCACGACCTAGATCAGTTTGACAGTTATCAAGCATCTGCCAAGGTTCGGGAGTTTGCCGAGGTACTAACCAATTGGTACATCAGACGATCCAGAGATCGATTCTGGGAAGGTGACAAAGACGCTTTTGACACTCTCTACACAGTTTTGGAGGCGACGCTGCGAGTAGTGGCGCCACTTCTACCAATCATTAGCGAGGAAATGTGGCGAGGCTTGACCGGTGGTCGCTCTATTCACCTTGAGTCCTGGCCGGAGGCTGAGGAATTCCCTCGCGATGCTGAATTAGTTCGCGACATGGACGCTATTCGTGAGGCTGCCTCGGTAGCGCTTTCCTTGCGCAAAGCGGCTGGTCTGCGTGTCCGCTTGCCACTGAGCGAACTTACAATTGCCGTCGAGCAGGCCGATTCTCTCGCCAGCTACTCAGATCTAATCGCTGATGAGCTAAACGTTAAGAAGATTTCTGTGGTGGAGGCTAGCGAAGATGTGGCAAAGCAATTTGGACTGTCCAAGAACCTAAGCGTCAACGCCAGAGCACTTGGCCCAAGGCTTGGAAAAGCAGTTCAAGAAGTTATCCAAGCTGCCAAGGCAGGGAATTGGAAACAAATCGACGGCAACGTGATGGTTGGTGACACACTTTTACTTGAGGGCGAATTCGAAGTAACACTGCAGGCAACCTCATCCGGTGAAAATGCAGTGGGGGTGACGTCAACCGGTTTCGTTTTACTCAATCTCACTGTTACTGAAGACTTAGAGCAAGAAGGTGCTGCCAGAGACGCAATCCGACACATACAGCAGGCCAGGAAGGATGCCAACCTCGATGTCTCGGATCGCATCCACCTAACTCTTCGAGCCGATGCTAAGTCGAAGGTGGCCCTTGAAAAGCATGCCGAATTGATTGCTTCCGAAACGCTCGCGACCAAGCTTGAAATTACCCAAGGTGAGGGGTCTCTGACGATTGGCGACGACGGCCTAATTCAGATTGAGCTAGTAAAGCAGTGACAGCAATTTCAATGCAGCAGGCGCTAGATGAGCTGTATTCGAGAAAGCCTGAGCATCAAATGCGTCCGCGTCTGGAGCCAACTCGGATTGCGTGCGAGGTATTGGGGAACCCGCAGTTCAATTACCCGGTGATTCACATCACCGGAACAAATGGCAAGACATCAACCGCCAGAATCATCGAGCGCATTCTCCGAGAACTAGGTCTCAAAACTGGGCGACTAACTTCTCCACACTTGGTGCGGTTCAATGAACGAATATCTTTAGATGGCACGCCGATTGATGACGAAAGATTTTTAGAGACTTATCAGGAAACCAAACCAATTCTCGAGTTGGTGGATCAGAAGCTATTAGCAATGGGAGAGCAGCCGCTGACATTTTTCGAGGCGATGACCGCGATAGCTTTTCAGATCTTCTCCGACGCCCCAGTTGACGTGCTGGTGCTGGAAGTTGGTATTGGTGGAGAGTGGGACTCTACAAACGTTGCCAATGCAGATGTGGCCGTATTCACCGCCATCGACCTAGATCACACCAAGCAATTGGGAAGCACTGTGGAAGAAATAGCAGCAACTAAAGCTGGCATCATCAAAGAGAAATCGGTGGTAGTTTCCAGTCCGCAAAAACCATCAGTGGTCGAAGTGCTAAAGACCAGGTCTCCCGGAGATTTTTTCCTTGCCGGCAAAGAATTTGAGTTAACCAATAGCTCAGGGGAGGGTTACGGGACCCGATTCTCCGTTAGCGGCACGGTGGGCAACTATCCGAGCCTTTGGATGCCGATTATCGGCGCTCATCAGGCAGAAAACGCTGCCACCGCAATCGCAGCAGTAGAACAATTTCTTGGCGGTCGAGCTATTGCTGATGAATATCTGCGGGTAGCACTTGCCGACGCAGTGAGTCCGGGGAGGCTACAGGTCGTCAGCAAGAAGCCATTGGTTGTGCTTGACGGAGCTCACAACCCAGCTGGCATTGCCAGCCTTGGCAATGCCATAGGAGAGCATTTTTCCAATCCAGATCGAATTGGGTTGGTCGCGATGGTGGCAGACAAGGACATCGACTCTGCGGCTAAGCAATTTGCAAACATTTTCCCAAGAGTCGTGGTCACGCAAATTGTTGGCGAGCGCGCTTTACTCGCTGAGGAGTTGGCCAGCAAAATAATCACTTCCGGAGGAGAGGTGATTGCGACAATTCCTGAGGTCTCCGAAGCCCTCAAATTTGCCATGGAAACTGCTGAGTCTGAGGAAATAGCCTTGTTTGTGACTGGTTCGCTTTACCTAATTGGTGCTGTTCTGGGAGAATTGCAGGTAGATGACGATGAAGAATAGATCTACTAAGCGCCTTTTAGCCTCGATAGTTTTGAGCTTTCAATCTATTGTCATTTTTTTTGCGACTCTGACCGCATTTGGCTTGAAAATGGCCGAGCCAACCTCAAACCTCCCTTCCATTGAATTAATTTGGGGAATTGGACTTACCTTTGCTCTTCTTGCCATCCTGACACCTGCATTTCTGAGGCATCCGACCGGCTACTGGCTAGGTTGGCTGGTTCAAGCTGCGCTGTTGGTGAGTGGCTTTTGGTTGTGGGGCATGTTTGTGATTGGAACAATCCTGGTCGGACTTTGGATTTGGGGGCTCGTCGCAGGTGCGACAATCGACAAAGCGAGAGAGAATTACAACAAGCTGATGGGAGAGCAAATTGCAAGCGACCCTAGTTCTAATTAA
>CAZTLT010000081.1:0-4800 GCA_964614615.1 uncultured Aquiluna sp.
GTGGGTGGCGATTTGGAATATGCGGACGATATGACTTTGGGCCGCGCCTTTGAGGGTCGAAGAAGGGTCAACTAGACTTCTTCCCTAAGGCGCCGTCGCCCTTTCCAATCCCCTTAGGAGTCTTTCGTTGGCGTTAGTCGTTCAGAAATATGGCGGATCCTCGGTTTCTGATGCCGAGAAGATCAAGCATGTTGCTGCGCGCGTAATCGCAACTCAAGCTCAGGGGAATCAAGTAGTTGTAGTGGTTTCGGCCATGGGCGACACCACCGACGAACTAATTGATCTTGCCAGCTCTGTCACGACCAACATTGAAGGCAATCGAGAGATGGACATTCTTCTCACCGCTGGCGAGCGAATCTCCATGTCGCTACTCGCAATGGCAATCAAAGATCAGGGCCTGAAGGCGATGTCGTTCACCGGATTTCAGGCAGGAATCTCTACCGACTCTGAGCATGGCAGCGCCAGAATTTGGAAGATTGATCCCAAGCGGATTCAAGACGCACTGCAAGATGGAAACATCGTCGTTGTTGCTGGCTTCCAAGGATTTAGTTTTGAAAACGGCGACACCACCACACTTGGGCGCGGCGGATCCGACACCACGGCAGTTGCCCTGGCGGCAGCGCTGAAAGCAGATATTTGCGAGATCTACTCCGATGTCGATGGCGTTTACACCGCAGACCCTCGAATTGTTCCAAGGGCCAGAAAGTTAGCTCAAATTGATTTGGACTCGATGCTGGAACTTTCTTCATCGGGGGCCAAGATTCTCTACATTCGAGCAGTGGAGTTTGCCCGCAGACACAAAGTTCCACTCAGAGTTCGTTCAACTTTTAGTGCTGACCCAGGCACGCTTGTCTATACCACCAAAGAGGGAGAAGAAATGGAAGAGCCAGTAGTCTCCGGAGTTGCCGCTGATAGCACGCAGTCCAAGATCACCGTGATTGGCGTTCCGGACCGACCAGGTAAAGCGGCTGAGATTTTTCAGTCAGTGGCTGAAGCGGGTGCGAATATCGACATGATCGTGCAGAACGTTTCCACTACCGAAAATCACCTTAGCGACATTTCCTTTACTCTTCCCCACAGCGATCGCCACAAGGTTGTGGAGGCGCTGAAGAGTAAGCAGGGAGCTATTGGTTTTCAGTCCGTTACCTATGACGACGAGATTGGCAAGCTCTCAATCGTCGGCGCAGGTATGAAGACTTCCTCCGGTGTTAGTGCCAAGCTGTTTGGTGCTTTGGCCAAGGCGGGAATCAACATCGAAATGATTTCTACCTCAGAAATCAGAATCTCTGTTATTACAAGAGCTGACCAGCTCAAAGAGGCCACCAGGATTGTCCACACCGCATTTGAGCTAGACGCTGCTGAAACTGCAGTTATCTACGCCGGAACAGGACGCTAGTCATGAAACCAAATCTCGCTCTGGTAGGCGCAACCGGCGCTGTTGGCTCAGTGATGATTGACATCATCAACAACCGCGAAAACATCTGGGGTGAGATTCGCCTAATTGCATCTGCGCGCTCTGCCGGCAAGAAACTAACCGTATACGGCAAGGAACTGACAGTCGTCGCACTTTCGCCAGAGGCATTTGATGGCATCGACATTGCGATGTTTGACGTGCCAGACGAGGTATCGGCTGAGTGGGGCCCAATCGCTGCTGCCAAGGGAGTGGTGGTAGTTGATAACTCCGCAGCTTTCCGAATGGATCCCGAGGTTCCGCTGGTGGTGCCTGAAGTAAATCCTGAAATGGCCAAGAGCAGACCTAAGGGCATTATCGCCAACCCAAACTGCACCACTTTAACCATGATGGCGGCCCTCGGTGCCCTGCACAGAAAGTGGCAACTAACTGAACTGGTGGTTGCCAGCTATCAAGCTGTTTCTGGTGCTGGTGCGATTGGCATCGAACAGCTCAAGAAGGAAACTGCTGCCGTAGCAACTAACTCAGAGGCGGGGCTTGACTCCGATTCAGTTGCGAAAACCCTTCAGGCCCAGGGCTTAGATGCAAGCGATTCACTGTGGCCAACCCCAATTGCACTCAATGTCATTCCGCTGGCTGGTTCTGTCAAAGATGGTGGTCACACCTCCGAAGAACTGAAGGTTCGCAATGAATCGAGAAAAATCCTAGGCATCAAAGATCTGAAAGTTGCCGCAACTTGCGTGCGAGTTCCTGTTCAGGTCAGCCACTCACTGGCTGTTCACGCAACTTTTGCCAGCGACATCACTGTTGCTGATGCGAAGGCAGAGCTTGAGAAGCAGCCAACCGTGGTTGTCATGGATGACCCAGCAAAGGGCGTCTTTCCGACGCCTGCTTTCGTGGCGGGTCAAGATCCAACCTTTGTTGGCAGGCTAAGACAATCCATTGATTTTCCAAAGACGCTGGACATGTTTGTAGTTGGCGATAATTTGCGAAAAGGCGCGGCTTTAAATACTTATGAGATTGCCGAGCTAGTTGCTAAGGAACTCGCCTAGCTAATAGTCACTAGCGTTGCGGATGGTGGGCAGAACAGCCTCACCGGGGTGTAGATGTTTGCTCCCATTCCACCGGATACGTGCAGCCAGCTTTCTTTGTATTTGCTAATTCCTTGCGCTTGAGCGGCTGGTAAATCGCAATTTGTCACAATGGCTTTTCCACCCGGCAAACAAATCTGACCACCATGGGTGTGACCGGCAAAGATCAGCTTTGCTCCCTGCTGCTCAAATCCGTCCAGTACCCGAAGGTATGGTGCGTGGGCAAGAGCGATTAGGTTAGAAGATTTGACAGCCGGAGCGTTGTCTAGACCCAGATGCGGATCATCAACCCCGACAAAGTCAATTGTTTGATTGTTGAGCTGCAATTGTCCAGCCTGGTTATTCAGATTCAGCCAACCAGCTCCCTCGAATTCCCTTACCATCCTGGCAGTATCGAGGTCTCTGGGGCGAAGCTTTACCTTGGATGGTCCGCCGAGGTAGCGAAGCGGATTACTAATTGCGGGGGAGGAGTAGTCGTTACTGCCGTTTACAAAAACCCCGGGAAATTCAAGTAATGGTTCGATTGCATGTAGCAGCGGATTGATTGCCATCGAATGACCCAGGTTGTCGCCGGTGTTCACCACTAGGTCTGGCTTTAGTTCTGCTAGTTGTTTTAGAAAATCAGCCTTCTTAGCTTGATTGGGTGCGAAGTGAATGTCAGAAACATGCAGCACTCGCAAGCTGATGCCAGTTCCGGTGATGGACTCCTCTTTCAAGAGGAAGGGGCCGGAATTAGTGGCTAGGAACATCTATTCGGAATCACAATGACCGCGGAGGCTGGTTGCACTGCTTCCCCGGGACCGGGCTGGGTTGAGTAAACAGCATCCTTTGGCAAAGTGGGATCACACTTACTTAGCAGTGCGGTTTGACTTGGCTGCGGGAGCGTTCCGAACAGTCCAAGTTGCTGAAGAGTTGCGTAAGCCTGGTCAACTGTCAATCCCTTGACGTTTGGAACCACGAGCTGACCACCAGAAGAAATGTAGACCTTAACTAGCGAACCTCTCGGCAAGCCTGTGCCCGCTGCTGGCTGAGTGTAGGCAACTGTGCCAGCTGGGAACGGTGAGGCAACTTGCTCGACCATCACTGCACCGCTGAGTGAAGCATTCAACAATTGAACCTTGGCTGATTCTGCATCAAGTCCAGCAACCGCTGGAACAGTGATGGTGGGAGCGGATAGATACTTTGGATCGGCCGCTGGCCAGTTGGTGCCACCATATTTTTCATTGACAGCTCGCATGATTTGTTTCCAAATCACGTGTCGAATAATGGTGACCTCATTGCCATTTACTCGCTTGCCACCTTGTTTTGTCAGACCTGAAACGTTTCCAACCCAGGTTGCGGTGGCAACCTCGGAAGAGAAGCCAATCATCCAGGTGTGAATTCGATTATCTGTTGTACCGGTTTTTCCTGCCAGCGGAACGGGACCACCGGGATTAGCAGCTGCACCAGTACCGCCGGTTACTACCGGCTTGAGTGCCTGCACCATGGCCAGTGCTACATCTTCCGGAACTGCTTGAGTACAGGTGGTCTGCGGAACAGGTAATTCGCTGTTATCGCGGCGGAGAACTACTTTGTCAATTGAAACTGGTGAACAGTAGACACCACGATTTGAAACCGCGGCGTAAGCAGCAGCCATAGTTAGCGGTGCTATTTCATTTGTTCCCAAAATAGTTGATGGGAAATAAAGCAGTTCAGTACCATCTGCTCGGTGGACACCGAAGGCTCTGGCAGTGTCGCGAATTGCGCAGAGATCCAGCTTTGAAGCCATAGCTGCGAAAGCGGTGTTTTGAGAGGTGATGACTGCTTGGCCAACACTGATGTCATCGATGGTGGCGTCCTGGTCGGTTCCAGAGTTCTTTACCTCCCATAGTCCAACTACACCGCCACAGCTTGCGCTGAAGTCCTGCGCCACGTTCCAGATCTTGATATTGTCTGGCTGGCCATCAAGATCGACATCTTCGCCGGTTTCAACTCTTCCGTCGACGTGGTCACCCAGTGAGTAGCCCTGTCTTAGCCATTCGGCCAGGGTAAATAGCTTGTAGGTAGACCCAGGTTGGAAACCGCTGGAACCGCCAAATGGTTTGTCGGTGTTGTAGTTCACCGATGTGCTGCCAACCGGGGGTTCTTGGCTTTGGTTGAAAAGGCGATTTTGCGCCATCGCAATTACACGACCGGTGCCCACTTCGACCGAAACAGAGGCCGTTCCAAATCCCCACTCGTTATCGGCTGGTAGTGCATTCATTGTTGCATCCCAGGCGGTTTGCTGAATGTCTAAATCTAAGGTGGTGTAGATGTCTA
>CAZTLT010000082.1:0-4778 GCA_964614615.1 uncultured Aquiluna sp.
TCCAAGCGTGCGCCATAGGCCACTAGGCGAATTCTCCTCGAGCAGTTTAGTTGGAGAAAAGGTATTGGCCAAACTTACTTTCTTGGGTAGGTGGTCCATTCACCAACTGGCTCACCATGGCTGAGTTTGCCACTTCGCATGATTGAGCCATCTCTTCTGAAAAACTCCCAATAACCGTGCATTTCACCCTCGCGGTATTTGCCTTTGGCTTTGAGGAAGCCATTGTCATAAAACTCCATAAACTCACCCGAGTTTTTTGGATAACTGGCATTGATGAGTCTGATCCTGGCTTGGATGAGCTTTTTGATAAGCGACTGCGGCGGCAACTTGTCTTTGTCAAACTGAATAGCGCCCTTGGATGTCTTGTATTTCGAAAGGTCCTTTTCGAGTAGTTTGATGGCCTCTGGGCCGGGGAAGATGCTGCTGTGTTCCTGGAAGCCCTCATAGCCGAGCAGGATCACACCGCTTAGCTCAAAGGAGGGCATTTGATAGAAAATCTTCTCGGTGGCGCCTGGCACCAATTTCTTGATTAGCGCCCTTAGCTCGGATAGCACCTTTGCCTGACTGGCTGGATGGCGCTTGATCAAGGTGGTGATTTCTTGCATCTTCAGACCCTTTTTGGCTTTGCCGCTAAGAGTAGTCTTTTCTAGGAAGAGGTGGACGATGAAGTTGATTTCCCACTGGATCAATGGCTCAGAAGCGAAGGGCAGCGGCGCTCGCCGTGGCGAGGTTTATAACCCAGCCCTGGGCGAACAAATCGCTGAGGTCGTCTTTGCCGATGAGAGTGATATAGATGTAGCGGTGAAGGCCGCGCAAGCAGCCTTTCCTGCCTGGAAAGACACTTCTCTCGCCAAGCGCGCTTCCATCATGTTTAGATTTCGGGAATTGCTAGATCAACGCAAGGGCGAACTCGCTGAAATCATCACAACCGAGCACGGCAAGGTCATTTCTGATGCATTGGGAGAAATAGCCCGCGGTTTGGAAGTGGTGGACTTTGCTTGTGGCCTGCCACATTTGCTAAAGGGTGAATACTCAGAAAACGCATCAACCTCAATTGATGTTTACTCAATCAAGCAACCGCTGGGAGTGGTCGGCATTATCAGCCCCTTTAACTTTCCAGCAATGGTGCCAATGTGGTTTTTCCCAGTTGCCATTGCAGCCGGCAACACGGTGGTGGTAAAGCCAAGTGAAAAAGACCCATCGAGTGCGATGTGGACTGCCGCGCTACTCAAAGAGGCAGGACTACCGGATGGTGTCTTTAATGTTGTGCACGGCGACAAGGTAGCGGTTGATGGTCTACTGAATCACCCATTGGTGAAGTCGATATCCTTCGTGGGTTCGACCCCAATTGCACAATACATATATGAAACTTCGGCGAAAAGTGGCAAGCGGGTTCAGGCGCTGGGTGGAGCGAAGAACCACATGCTGGTTCTGCCGGATGCCGATTTGGATTTGGTAGCTGATTCGGCAGTGAATGCTGGTTTTGGTTCCGCTGGTGAGCGGTGCATGGCGATCTCGGTGGTGGTAGCGGTTGAACCAGTTGCCGATCCGCTGATTGAAAAAATAAAACAGCGCATGGCAACCATCAAGGTTGGCGATGGTAGAAGGGCCTGCGACATGGGTCCACTGGTTACCAAGCAACACCGAGACAAGGTTGCCAGCTACATCGACATCGCTGAGCAGGATGGTGCGACTGTGGTAGTTGATGGCAGAGACGTCAATCCCGATGGAGACTCCAGGGGCTATTGGCTGGGACCCACGCTGATCGACAAGGTGCCAACTTCTTCAAAAGTTTATCAGGATGAAATCTTCGGTCCTGTGTTATCGGTGGTTCGAGTAAAGAGCTATGACGAGGGATTGAAGCTAATTAACGCTTCACCGTTTGGAAATGGAACTGCCATCTTCACTAACGATGGTGGAGCTGCTAGAAGATTCCAGCACGAGGTTGAGGTTGGCATGATTGGTATCAACGTTCCAATTCCAGTGCCGGTTTCCTACTTCTCATTTGGTGGCTGGAAGCACTCGCTTTTTGGAGATTCCCGAGCACACGGCGAAGAGGGCTTCCGTTTCTTTACTCAAACCAAGGTCATCACATCGCGCTGGCTTGATCCCTCGCACGGCGGCATAAACCTAGGTTTCCCACAAAACTAATTCGGACTTAGAATCAATCCGACTCCTCGCGTGGCGTCACCTTGGCTAAACCCCCCAGGACCGAAAGGTAGCAAGGGTAACTGAGCTCTGGCGGGTGCGCGAGGGGTCCCTGTTTAAATGGAAACCAACTTCTTTTCAGTGAAATTAGGTAAGGCATACCTAATGTATTGAAATCTATTAACTGGCTGAGAATGAAAGATTGACCAATAAGCGCTGGCTAGGCTGAGAGCGATGAAAGATTTTTTTCTAAATTTCGGTGAATTACCGCTTCACCCACTTGCAGTCCACTTTGCAGTAGCACTTTTCCCAGTTGCCTTACTTGCGCTAATCGCAGTTATTTCTGTAAAGAAACTTCGTGAAAAATACTTAGCCGCCTCGGTCGTAGCAGTGATTGTCACCCTTCCTCTGGTTTTTGTGGCTCAGCAATCTGGTGAAGCTCTCTCAGAAGTTTTCTACGAACCGCAGCCGCACTCCGAATACGGCGAAATGCTGATGCCGCTTGCTGCCGCAACCGCGGCTGCCGCTGCGGCCCTTTGGTTGAGTTTTCGGCAAAACTGGAAAAAAATAATCAGCCAGCTACTTGGAGTTTTGACAATCTCCCTCTCGGTTGCCTCAATTGCCATGACATATGTGGTTGGACATTCAGGAGCCGAAGCTGTCTGGGGCGGCAGAGTTCCAACCGGCCAGGAGCAGGTCGATTCCTTAGCGCCTGGCGAAACAACAGATCCCAATTTCCCTACCGATGGCTCAGCTGGCATTTCTGCCAGTGAGGTTGCACTTCACAACACCGCCAGTGACTGCTGGGTGGTAATCGATGGCTCTGTCTATCAGCTGGACAAATACATGTCGCAACACCCGGGCGGAATGTCTGTACTTACTTCACTATGCGGCAAGGACGGAAGCAGAGCCTTTGCCAATCAGCATGCTCAGCAGGCGCGACCAAACTCCGAGCTTGCAAAACTTTATCTAGGACAATTAGCAACTAGTGGTTCAGCTTCAGGTTCATCCTCTGGTAGTTCTTCGGGAAGCGAATCTGCGGCAGGGACATTTACCTCCAGCCAAGTTGCCGCTCACTCAACCACCAGCGATTGCTGGACTGTGATTGAGAAAACTGTTTACGCCTTATCCAGCTATGCAAAAGAGCATCCGGGAGGTGCGGGCGACATCAATGCACTTTGTGGAAAGGATGCCACGGCAGCATTTGCTGGTCAGCATGGATTTGCGGGAACCCCAGCCAACGTCTTGGCAGCGATGGCCATTGGAACTTTAGAAGGGCCAGCCACCCTGCCAAGCACCGACATTGTTTACGGCGAAGATGAGGGAGATGATGACTAATCAGCCTGTTTTGGCCTACCTGGTCAAAATGTGTGAGTAGTTGATTATCCTTACCTAGTGACCACCGCCCTTTACCGCAGATATCGGCCAGATAACTTCGCCGATCTAATTGGGCAAACTCAGGTAACAGATCCACTGCGTGCAGCGCTGAAGTCGGATCGAGTGCACCATGCTTATCTTTTCTCAGGTCCCAGGGGTTGCGGCAAAACTACCTCCGCTCGCATTCTGGCTCGCTGCCTAAACTGCGCCGAAGGGCCAACCGATACTCCTTGCGGAAAATGCCCCAGCTGTCTTGAACTTGCTAAGGGAGGTCCGGGATCACTGGATGTAGTTGAAATTGATGCCGCTTCACACAACGGAGTTGATGATGCCAGAGACCTCAGAGAACGAGCTGTTTTTGCTCCCGCTAGAGATCGCTACAAGATTTTCATCTTGGATGAGGCCCACATGGTCACCACCCAGGGGTTCAATGCACTTCTAAAGATTGTCGAAGAGCCACCTGCCCACGTGAAGTTTATTTTTGCAACCACCGAACCTGAAAAGGTGATCGGCACCATTCGCTCCAGAACCCATCACTACCCATTCCGATTGGTGCCACCAGCAGAGCTGCTCAGCTACCTAGATTCGGTTTTGAAATCTGAAGGCTTTTCAGCAGATGATGGCGTATTACCAATGGTGGTTAGGGCATCGGGTGGTTCCGTTCGAGACGCACTATCTCTACTGGATCAGCTGATTGCTGGCAGTGACAGCAAAAAGATTGCCTACGAGCGTTCAATCAACCTCCTTGGCTTCACTCACGACAACCTGATGGCGGATGTCATCGAGGCTTTTGCTGAGCTGGATGCCGCCAAGGCCTTCACGGCGGTAGACAAGATTATTCAGTCTGGTCAAGATGCCAGACGGTTCTTGGAAGACCTGCTCGAGCGCATTCGTGATCTCATGCTCGTTCATTCGCTCGGTCAAGATGCCAAGGCAATTCTGCGCGGGATTGGCCCAGAGCAATTTGAGCAGCTAACCATTCAGGCTGCCCGCTTTGGTCTTGGTTCACTCACCCAAACAGCAGAAGCTACCGCAAAGGCACTCGCTGACACATCGGCAGCTTCTAATCCAAGACTTCAACTGGAACTTTTGTGTGCAAGGGTGCTCGCTCCGGTTGCGCAAGTAAAGAGTGCTAGCAGACAAGAGCAAGTGGTCCCAGCTGCCAAACCCGAGGCGGCTAAGCCACAAGAAAAGAAGTCGCAGGCTGAAAAGCCAACTCAGAAAACATCGCCTGCGGATGTTAGCGCTGCCTA
>CAZTLT010000083.1:0-4754 GCA_964614615.1 uncultured Aquiluna sp.
AAAACCCACCGTGGCAACACGGTGGGTTTTTTCTTGACTGCACGCTGGCGCAGCTGTCGTGTAAACAAATCGCCATCGTCCAGCAACAGGACGTTCAAGGTCAAGAGAGCAAATCGTCCTGTTCCTGGACGTTCAGCGTATGAGCAGCATCAAACAGAGGACGCCATTCTCCCGCAGCAATCGCTTGTTGCATGCGTTGATGTTGAATTGAGCGCCACACAATGGGCTCAGCCATGGGCTGCAAGCTTGGGAAAGTGCCAATGGCTGCATTTTCAGCGAGATAGTTGGCCCTTGCCAACATTCTTGAAACTGCCACCTTCATGCCATTCACACGCTTGGCTGCACGTTCAACGTTGTCCGTGGCTTGGGGCATGCAGGTCTTTACCAGTCTCAATTCCTTGCCAATTTGATAAAGGCTTTTGCTGCCTTGAATTTGCCCAATCCTGTACGTTTGGGTGGGATCTCGTGATTCCCAGTGCATTCGCCACGTCATGTGGGCGATTTGCAGCAAATCTTTGCGAATACCAGTGAACTTGGCAAGTGGTCGCTTGGCGCTGCTGCGCCGTTCCACCTCGCGCGATGGATGATTGCGCAGGATTTTTTTGACTTGCTTGACGATGGTGGCTTCAGTCAAGTTCAGTGGGATTTCCAGCAACAGGTGCGATGACATGCCTGGGCTCAAGCGCATGTTGATGCGATCAAGCTCACGGACCTCTGGGGGTGAAAGACCTTCAGCAAACAATGCCTGTCCTTTGCGGTGCCACCAATCCTCAAAGCTCATGGTGAACACATCTCCAAAGTCACGATACATGGACCGCAACCTTGCATCGTCAGCCTTGCCTGGGCACTGACATACCCACCAGTAATCCTTGCTGAGGCGCAGATACGCCCACCACCAGTAATAAGGGCTTTGCTGGGCATCAGTGAGCAGCACATCTGGGCGTGAGTACTTGAAGTGACGCATGCCCTTGAAAACTTGCACTGTATCGTGTTGATTCATATGAATTTTTTACTGTTAACAATCAATATATCAGATGTTCATATTATTTGATATCTGCGGAGAATTCAGGTTGTGGATGCAGCAAACAAAAAGCGAGTTGCCTGAAAGCTGCGATCACAAAGCTCAACCAAAGGAGATACCTATGAGCAATACAACCAAAACCCTGACAGCCTCCAACGTGGCTTTTGCTAATTCCATCGTCCAGCAACTGGACGCTCTGTCTGCTCGTCGTGACCAGTGGGAGAAAACTGATTACAAAAAGGCTAATGACGGGCTTTACACCCTGTTGGCTGACTGTTTGAAAGTTTTCAATGCTCAGTTTGTCAAAGGCAGTCCTGATGACCAAATGGCACTGCGTCGCAACTTGATGCAGCGTTTGCAGGCTGATGGCATTCGTGTGGTGAAAACCTCTACCACGCTGACCATGCTGGCACGCTTTGTGTTCAACAGTGACCGCAAACGTGCACAGGGCTATGGCTATGTGCTGGCTGCTGCTGTGTCACACAAGGTGCAGGCTGCTGATTTCCCTGCATGGGTGATCAAGCAAGGTGGGCTGGAGGAAATCAAGCGTCTGATGGTCAAAAAGCCTGAAGCCATTGCTAAACAACAAGCTGTCAAGGCAGCAGCAGAGGCTGTCAAAGGAGACCTTGAACTGAACATTCTCCAGCCTTTGGCGCAAGTGCAACTTGATGGGTTGACAGGCACTTACGCAGTGTTGCTGGTCAAACCCAGTGTGAATGGTGGCGCTGACATTGTGGGTTCACTCAGTGACATCAACGACGCATTGGTCAATGCGCTGATCCTGCGCATGGCAAAGGCTCAAGTGGAAGCTGCGGCTGCAGAAAAAGAGCTGAGCGCACAAGTGCAGCGTGAAAACACTGATCTGCTGGCAGGCAACGACGAGCAAATGGCTAAGGTGGCGAATGCCTAAGCACAGTGGCAGGGGCATGGCCCCTGCCTATTGCAAATAACAAGGAACAGATATGAAAACAGAGACCAAATACGCTCCCACCAACCTCAACGAGGTGATTTATCCTAGTGCTGCAGTTGGGCTGCGTATCAAAGCTTATGCAGCAGGACAACTGGAAGGGCATGTGATGCTGCATGGCCCCAATGGCACTGGCAAAACAACAGTGGCAAAACTGCTTGTGGATGCAATTGGGGGACCAGATGCTCAGCTGGAAGGCAAAGACATGGATGAATTGCTGGGTATGTCCAAACTTAAGGATCACATGAAAGCAGCATGTGCGCTGGCACGATTGACCACAAGTGACAAGTACTTCATCGTGCTCAATGAATTCGACACTGCCAAAAAGGGAGTCAGTAAGTTCTGGACTGCTTTGGATGCGTGTGGTGATGATGTGATGGCGATCATCACCACAAACAATCCCATGGCGATTGAGCGTGCCGTTCGCTCGCGCTTCGACATGATAGAAATGGCAGGCATCCCTGCAGTGCAAGCCTTGCATCGTGTGCAATATGCACTCAAAGCAGAAGGGATTTCGTTGCCTGATGCGCAAGTGCTGCACTATTTGAAGCAGGTGGAGCACTTGATGGACTTCCGCAAGTATTTCAAAAAAGCAGATGAGTTGATATTCTTGCGTGACAGTGGATTGCCATTTCCTGCGTGGAAAGCAGCCCCTGCACCAGTGCTCAAAGTCATTTGATCCATCGTCCCGTTGTTGGACGATCAGCCTCACAAGTTGCCTTGTGGGGCTTTTTTGATGGTCAAACCAGCTCTACGGCGTTGCGCTTCATGTCATCGTTGACGTCAATGTAGCGTTGGGTCACAGCAATTGAGCGATGCCCAGCGAGGCTTGCCAGCACACGCACGCCAATGCCTTTGGTTGCCAGCGTGGTGATGAATGTGCGCCGCATGCTGTGGCTTGACGCTCCCGCAATGCCAGCACGTTTGAACAAGTGATAAAAGTGCTGTGCCATCACGTTGGCACTGAACGCTCTGCGTCCAGCTGTGACGAATACAGGGTGGTGGGGCTGGGCACCCGTGCGCAATGCCATGTATGCAGCCAGTTCATCTCGCAGCTTTTGTGGCAGAAACACAGTGCGTGGCTGGCGACCTTTGGTTTGCTCTGCAGTCAACCGCACCTCTGCTTTGATGGTTTTGTCTGTGTTCATGACATCACGAACAGTGAGGCTGGCAATTTCTCCAACCCTCATGCCAGACCAAAGCCCAGTCAAGAACATCACGCGATTGCGCAAGGCGTAGCTTTGCTGGGAGACGTACTGCAGCATGTGATCGACTTCTGCTGGGGTCAGTGTTTTGGCTTGGCTCATGATGTGTGCTGTTTGCATTAAATGATTTCGTTCCTGTAAGTGTGTTTTCTTTGACGTTTTTGGGCGACCAATGTCCCGTTGCAATCACGGGGCAAAAATCCTCAATGAAATCAACGTAGTTAATAAAAGCGCTGTTTTATTTGGTGCTGTATTTATGTCGCTCGTGCATGCATGTGTGGGATTTAGACGACGACACAGGGTTGCGACGCTTTAAACAGCGCACAAGCGCTGTTTGGGGTGCTGGGCTTTGGAGATCGCTGCGCACAGCGCTGATTTGAGGTGTGGGCTGTGCATTTGCTGCTGCGTGGGGGCTGCGCCAGCAGCTGCTTTGTGTTTGCTGGCGCAGCTGTCAGCCCGCAGCTACGAACACATCAAAGCAAGGTCGTGACATGCCATTTGTGCCAACAGCGCACCAAGATCGCACATGCCAGTGCCACTTGTGCATAACAACCGCACTGTAAAAGCGAGCGCTGCTCGCTTGTGATGTCGCAGATGTCATTCGCTGTCGCTCATTCATCTGCTCATCACCTGTTTTTCAAAATCCACGCTGCTGAATGGTCAACTCGCTGAACATGTGTTGACTTGAGGGATATTCGATAGATTCAACCCACACTGAGCCTTACACACAGGCTCAGTCATGGGCTACGGACTTTCGATGAGTTCTTTAGGCCACAGCACTTGAGCACAACCCAACGGGTAAGGGCGGTTTCGCGGTCTCCTTTTACATGCTGCTGTTATTGAAACGCAACTGCTGCACACAGCTCAAGTGCCAACTGTGTGCAGGGTTTGCAAGGTGCTGTGTAAGCAGGGCTTGCTCGTGACGCAGAGAACATGTGTTCAATCGTCTTTGTGCCGTCATTTGTGCTTTGTCTGTAATAGGTGGCAAACCATAACGTCACTGGTGGAGAGTGATTTCGACAAATCTTTGCTACCGCTCAAATCTTCCATCCCTGCGACACCGTTGTCCAGTTTGTGGGCGTCATGGCAACTGAGTGACGCGGCTCTTTTTTCGGTAGTAATGGTTGCCGCAGCAGTTTTGTTTCTTCTGCAACGTGCCATCTATTTATGTCTGCCAAATAAGACCCGCGTTTTTTTGTGGTGTTATTTGGCATAAATACCTGCATGCAAATACATGAAGTTGTGATCAAGCCCAAAACCCCTGAGCAGCAGCGCATTGATAGCCTGCAAGCCAGCAAAGACAGGGCTGCTGATGCGTTGGCTGCAGAGCGTCAACGCCAAAAGATCAGCAACGCACAAAAAGCACTGTCAGCAGTGCGGCAATCAACACTCAAACCTGCCAACGTCTCGTAACTGGACCATGAGTGTCGTGAAAAACGTCACCCCATGTGCTGACCATCCCAAGTCCTTCCAATCTCGCGGGTTTCAGGTCGCCCGTACAGTCAATTGATCACAAAATAGTCTGTGCTTTATCAACACATGAAAGGAAAAGCACATGACT
>CAZTLT010000084.1:0-2333 GCA_964614615.1 uncultured Aquiluna sp.
AAAGTCTACCCATAAGACATCTTCACCAAGAAAGTTCTTTATATGGTTGAATTCGTCTTCACTTCTTATAATAACGGATAGACCGTTGTATCTAAGAGCTTCTCTTATGTTATTATCTCTTTTTATTTGTGACATTACTTGAAGTATGGATGAGGTTATATGATTGTATTTACTGTTATTATAGATATAATCTAGTTAGTGGTCATTTTTTACCAATCCACATTTGTTTAAGATATGAAGTTGCATCACAAAATCTAATATAATTTTCTTGTTCTTCTGATGTTTTTGCATCTTTTGCCAATTGTCTAAATATAGACAAATTATCATCAAAAAATTTAATTACTTCATCATTGGTAAAAAACGAACCACTAACATCAGATATACTCGAAGAAGTATCCTTCGAGAGTTCACTATTCAAGTTTTCTGTTGATTCATTGAAACTTTTTATGTGTTTTTTATCTTTCATCTTCGTTTATTATTTTTTAGTATATATAAAAAAGAAACCTAAATATATCTGAGTATCGTTAGGTTCAATTAAATTATTGTTTTGATTTTATTTAATTTCTCACATATTTCAAATTCTTCTTTTGATGTATGATATTTTATCAGCTCATCTATTTCATCATTTGAAACTTTAAGACCTTCTCTTAATACTTGATAACTTTTCCAAATCATAGAGAAGTTATTATATGATGATTCAAAACCATCCATTTCTATTTTATCTAATATATCCATATTTATATTTTTAATTGTAAAACAATAATAAAGCTAACAAATGTTATGAAAATATGTTTTTACAATCCAAGAAAACTATGATCATCAGGATCTGTATTCTCTCTCATATATTTTATTTCATCATCGGTTAGATTGTGAATAGCCCATTTAGCACCATTTATAAATGAGGCATTTTTAGTCATTGATCCAAAAGTACTTAAACTATAAGCAGCATCTTGAATTTTTGATTCAATCGCATCTAACTCTGGATTATTTTCTTTTTTAGAAAACCAAGATTCGTTGAAACTTTTAATGCGTTTTTTATTTTCCATCTTTATATTTCATTTTAGTGTATATATTAAAACCTGAAATAATTTTATTACCCTATATCATATTATTTATCTAAGTAAACTCTATTCTTATGAGCAGTGACT
This sequence comes from uncultured Aquiluna sp., assembly GCA_964614615.1. Taxonomy (GTDB): domain Bacteria; phylum Actinomycetota; class Actinomycetes; order Actinomycetales; family Microbacteriaceae; genus Aquiluna. The sequence goes on from CAZTLT010000084.1 coordinate 1,149, forward strand.
ACAATCTTAACCTCATCTCCATTTACTTCCAATACCTCACCTGAGTATCTCTCAAAAACGGGAACACTTACTTTATCACCAGGTTTAATAACTTTAGAGTAGGCTTTACGATTTCGTTCATTACGAACTGTATTAATGATGATTCTAATGGTCATAAAAACCATGAATATGACTAATGCGATAAATCCAATAGTTGTAATTGTTTCCATAATACAAATTTAGTTAATTATTTTATTTAAATTGTGTTCTCTTACGATAGATATTAATAATTGTTTAATTTCATCTACTTTTTTATTATTAAGAGAGCTTCCTGTATAATAAAGTCTAAAATGGTGAAATGCTCCGGTGTGTGGCATCACATTATCTTCAAATGATAAAGAAACAGTATCACTGGGTGATAAATACAATTTAAACATATTCCCTTCAAATCCAAATAAAAAACGCTTTACATTATCTTCTCTTATATAAATAGTATGGTATTCCAATACAGAATACTCTAACATCATCAATGAAGGCATGTCCGCTAAAGAAGATAAACAGTTTGTGAGAATACCTGATGTTTTATCACTAAAGAATTCGTATATCATTTTGAGTATTTAATACAAAGATAGTGATTATTATTTAGATTACAAATAAGAATCATAAAATTTGGTTAATTAAAATATTATCCTTATCTTTGTCAATATGAATAAATTTAAAGCCTTAGTGATTATTGTATTAGCTATTTTAATAGCTTATCAAACTTATGAAATCTACCAAATTGAAAAAAGATTAGACGAAGCCGCTAAAAATGGCCAACTTAAATGTAGAAAACCGTGATCAGTCTACTATCTATAGTATTCATTGTATATGAATTAATTAACTTTATAAATCCACTTAGATTAGATAAAGATATGGCTTCAATTAAGTCTGAATTAGAGTCTGGTTATATTAGTGAAACCTGGCGTAGCTTTGCCATATTTAATATGTTTTATTTTATCTGGACATTATTAGGTTTATTTACACCTCTATGCTTTTGGTTTGGTGTCCTATTTCTTTTTAGTATTGTAAGCACAACATCAATAAGAAGTGAATTAGAAAAATCAAAGAGAATTAGACTTCGTAGAGTTGATTCATTTATATCTATTATATTACTTACAATTATATTAATTAATCACTTTATATAATTATTGGTATTATAATTGT
>CAZTLT010000084.1:2343-3200 GCA_964614615.1 uncultured Aquiluna sp.
AATTTGAATATAAAGAACTTAATTGTATTCCATAATGAAAACTTATATTATGGAAAAGAAATCATATCACAATCTAGAAAAGACTAGATTCTCAAATCTAATGGCCGGATTTTGCTTTATATCTGGAATTGTATTAGCTGCTTTCTCTTACGGTAAAAATAAAGAGATAGAAGAAAAATATCGAAATAGTTTAGATACTAATTCTCAATTCTATGTAGAACTAAAAGAACCACCTAAAGAAGTGGTTCAGCCTAAAAGTCAACCTCAATCAATACAATCTCAACAGAAAGATGAACAGATTGATTTAAATAATGACTTATCAACTCAAAACAATTTAGATAGTAAAGTTAATGATTTACCAGTAGTAGACTTAGGTTTACCAAAAGGAGACACAACTGTTATTGTAAATACAGTAACTACTCCAGTATTATCAACTGAGGTCGAAAACTACCCAGATATTGAGGCAGAGTTTATAGGCGGATATGAAGCTTGGAAGAAATATCTATTAAGTGAATTAAGATATCCTGAACTTTCATTAGAGTTAGGTGATGAGGGTGTAGTTTATATTGAGTTTGTTGTTGAGATAGATGGAACAATTTCTTGGGTTAAAGTTGTTAAAGGTGTTAGTTTTGATATTGATAAAGAAGCTAAAAGAGTTATTAAAAACTCACCTAAGTGGAAACCAGGTAAGATGTCGGGTGAATTGGTAAGAACAAGATTAAATATACCAATAAAGTTTGAGATTAATTAAATTTTATTACATTTGTAATGTAATATATAATAAATGAGTGAGCCTAAAAATAACGAATTAGAAGACTATTGTAACAATGATTTATCATCACCAGTGGTTTATATGA
>CAZTLT010000084.1:3210-4629 GCA_964614615.1 uncultured Aquiluna sp.
TCCTATGGATCTAAATATCTATGATGATGATGATGATGATTATTTAAGTGATGATGATGATGATTTGAATACACATTTTGATGATGATGATTATTAAGAATGTCATCAAAAGATTAGATCTAAATTACTTTTTCTACATATATACAAGTCTCACCTGTTTTAAATCCTTTTTCAACTAATAGAGGTAGACTACTTTCTCTACACCAAGCATAAACTAAATACCCACTGTAATTCTCATTGACATAATTCCATCTAGTATTCCATAAGTTTCTCCAAATACCCTTTCTTCTCCAATTTTCATCTACCCAAGCATCTAAGAACTTTATCTTTTTTTCGGGTTCTATTCTCATATAAATATGACCTACTACTTCCCCTTCTACTAAAGCTACCCAAGTCTCAATGTCTTGAGCATTAGATTTTAAATGTATTATCTTATGCACCTATTGATTTTATTATGTTTTAGAGTATATATTAAATGTAACTATAAATAAATTACTCTCCTTTAATAAGTAGTTCGCCCAAAACTTCTAATCTACCCATTTCAGTTTGAAATTCGGTTTGAGTCATATCTAAACTAATTGACTTTAGGGTCTTATTGAATTCCTTTTTAGCTTCCTGCTCATCTAATTCTCCTTTAGATGCCTTTTCATAATAAGGAAGCTTAACCTTAAAGTGTCTCCAAGTAAGAAGAGCTAAACCTCCTTTTTCTTTTGCACCGTTTGCTATCTTTTCAGCTCCTGCGCCACGAGTTTTTGCAAAATCTTCTATACCTTTTAGTTTATTCATATAGTATATATTTAATCTAAATTCCGTATCTTTGTCTTTTAATCAACACAAAACTGGATTTTTTTTATGGCAATCGAATTCTTATCAGCTAAAGACTCTATTAAAGGATATAAAGAATCAAAGTTAGCAATGTCAGAAACTCGTGATTGTGTTGTTAGGGCATTTGCATCAGCTATTGACTGGGATTATGATAAGTCACATCGGTTCGTCCAAAAAGAGTTTCTAAGACAGTATAGATGTGGAACTAAGAACTTCATACGCACTATGAATAAAATGGTTCAAGATGGTCGTAAATTAGGTCGTAAAAAGATTAAGACTATTTCAGACCCTAATATTAAAACTATAGGACAATTAGTTAAGTGGTATGATAAGGGAACTTATATCATTGTGATATCACGTCACGCTTTCACTATTAAAGATGGTGTAGTTGTTGGTGGTAACTTAGAAGACTCTAAAAGAATGCGTTGTGTAATAAAAGCTTTCTGGAAGATTGGATAACAAATTACGTTAACCTACAGAAAAATGAACATATTTCTGTATTTATTTGATATAATTTCCTTATCTTTGTATTAAGAAATACCACTATGACAGACATCTCAATTAATCAAAAATTCGACTTACTTAATAAACTAA
>CAZTLT010000085.1:0-4585 GCA_964614615.1 uncultured Aquiluna sp.
GCCAACAGGGGGTGTTAGCAATTTCGTGACTGGCAACAACTAGAAAATGCCTAAAACCGGGGTTTTTGTAGGAAGGCTACAACTTCAAAGGTGGTTATTGCCAGCAAACCAACAACTAATTGCCCTCAAACTTAGCTGGTTGCTTGGAAATGAAGGCCTGCATGCCCCGCTCGACGTCCTTGGTCGCCATCAGCTTGCCAAGCCTGACAAAAAGTTGCTGCTTTTCATTTTCAGAATCCGAGTTTCGCGCTGAAGCAAGTGTTGCCTGTACCGCCAGCGGCGCTTGCGCTGCAATCTTCTCTGCGAATTCCATGGCCCGAGGCAATTCTTGTCCTGGTTCAACAATCTCGTTGATCATGCCCATCTGTAGTGCTTCGCTGGCACCAAAAGAATCTCCGGTTAGCAAATACTGCATCGCCTTCGCGTGACCTGCGACCTTGGGCAAACGAATTGTTCCACCACCAAACGGCAGAATTGCTCTCGCTACCTCGAGCTGAGCAAATTTAGAGTCACTGGCTGCAATAACGATGTCGGATGCTAAAGCTAGTTCAACTCCTAGCGTGAAACAATTTCCTCGCGTGGCCATCACAACTGGTTTAGAAACTTGTTTGGTTTGAATTCCCCAAGGATCAATTCCACCCTCCGGAACAAGTTGCAATTTTCCCGATTGCATTTTCGGTCCGACATCAAAAAGATCGAGCCCTGCCGTGAAGTGATCACCGTGAGCAAAAACTAAGCCAACTCGAAGGTCTTTATCTTTTTCAAGTTCTCCATATGCCACAGCGAGTTGATGCAACATTTCTTCATCTGCTGCATTCATTTTGTCTGGACGATTGAGTCCAATTTTTAAAACGTGTCCGACTTTTTCAGTTGTTACCTTTGACACCGCTAAACACTTTCTGCAAGTTGCGCAACGCGTTGTGGGGAAATTCTTAGCAGCACTCCAATGTCGCGCATGCTTAGTCCCTCGTTGCGTAAACGCGCAACGACATCACGAATCTCTTTGGAAGCTTCATCCTGCATTCGAAGTGCGGTGCGCATTTTTTCTTGAGCAGCATCCAGATCGCACATGATTCCAGGGATGGTGGTCTCGACCTTCAAGATGACATCGCATCTTTCAACGCCCTCGCGCTCTGAGATGAGGTCCTTGATCTGTTCAGCTGCCAGGTCTAGGCGCTTGCTCGAAATCATCAGGTCATCCAGGGCGGGGACTTTGACCCACCACTGACCCGCTTTGCGCTCACACTCTGCTTTTACTTCCACCGCTAGAGCCTAACAAGCAATTTTCAGGTATAGTAGACAAGACTTGTCTAGCCCCACTTTACTAAAGGAGAATCATGGATCTACTGGTTATTGTTCTTGGCTTTGCTATCTCAGCCTTCACTGCTTTCAGCTTCTATAAGGCTGGCAGCTTCAAACTCCAATCCAGCAAGGAAACAATGCTGGCTGCTGGCTTTGGCTGGCTTGAAAAACAGCCCGTTTCGGTCGCCAAAACCATTGGACTGCTGGAGATCCTTGGCGCAGCCGGGCTAATCCTGGCCCCCATCGGCTATCTAGTTGGCTTTGTGTGGGCAATTTGGTTTGCCGTTGCCGCCGGAGCAGGGCTGGCACTAACCATGGTTGGTGCCATCATCGTCCACGCCCAACGCGGGGAGTCCAAATACACCCTGAAAATGAACCTGCGGCTGCTGGCCGTATCGGTTTTGAGTGCCGCCGCCTGGCTGGCGCTGCCCCTGCTTTAGACACGGCTTGACATTCTTATTTAGGGAAATAAAATACTAGTAATTTATTTCTACTAAGGAGAAACGTTGAACGTCCCACTGTGGCTTTGGCTGGCAGTAATTGGATTCATTCTGGTCATGCTGGCAATCGATCTTTTTGCTCACCGAAATGCAAAAGTCATCGACGTCAAAGAAGCTGCGATTTGGTCGGCCGTCTGGGTGAGTTTTGGAGTCGGCTTCGGCTTCATAGTTTGGTCAATGTTTGGAGCAGATCGCGCTGCTGAGTATTTCTCTGGATTCGTAATTGAGAAGTCGCTAGCGGTTGACAACGTCTTTGTCTGGGCGATGATCTTCGCAGCGTTTTCAATTCCACGTGAGTATCAGCACCGCATCTTGTTCTTGGGTGTGGTTGGAGCATTGGTGTTCCGAGGAATCTTTATTGCTCTTGGTGCCGCACTGATTTACCAGTTCTCCTGGATTCTTTATCTCTTCGCTGCTTTCTTGGTTTACACCGGTGTGAAGATGTTGCAGCAGAGAAACAAACATTACGATCCCACAAAGTCAAAGTTCTATCTTTGGTTTAGTGGCAAGGTTAGAACCACCGACAAGCTCTATGGCCAGAGGATGTTCGTAAGAATCGGTGGAGTTGTTTTTGCTACTCCGCTACTAATTGTTCTAGCGCTGGTTGAGTTCACCGACATTGTTTTTGCGGTTGACTCAATACCGGCAATCTTTGCTGTTACCGATGAGCCGTTCTTGGTCTTCACCGCTAACGCGTTTGCGGTCTTGGGGCTACGTGCAATGTACTTCTTGCTCTCTGATCTGATTCACCGCTTTGTCTACCTCAAGGTTGGACTAGCTGTGATTTTGATCTGGGTTGGTGTGAAGATGGCACTGCACGACATCTACAAAGTTCCAACCTGGCTATCGCTGGGTGTCATTATTTTGATCATCGCAACTTCAGTTATCGCCTCGCTGATCAAGAGTCGCGGCGAAGGCAGACATGAGGTTGAGGTTGACAACAAGCGCTTCTTTGAAAGCGCGAGCGCCGAGGAAATTGCCAAATTAGAGCCAGTATTCAGGAGAAGGAGAAATGAGTAAGCACTGGACTTTTCTTTCCCATCACGCGCATGTTCTGCTTGCGCTGACGGAAAATCCAAATCTGACAATCGAAGACATGGCGAAGGTGGCGGGTCTGACCACCAGGTCAATCGTCAATGTTCTTAAGGATCTCGAGGATGGCGGCTACCTGCTGAAGAGTAAAGAGGGGCGAAACAATCGCTACCAAATCAATCTCTCAGCCAAGCTACGCCATGAAACCTCCGGTGGTCACACCGTTGGTGAGCTAATCAAAGCCCTCGGCAGTATCGCGAGGTAGTGCTTGGACGGCCTGCAGCTAGCGCTCACCAACCTCACCTCGCCACCGGTGTTGGCGTTTGCGCTAGGTCTGCTGGCCACCGCCCTTCGCTCTGACCTGAAGCTGCCCGATGCCGTCTATCAGGCACTTTCTATTTATCTGCTGCTGGGCATAGGTATCAAGGGTGGGGTAGCGCTAAGTGAATCCAGCTTTGAGCAAATAATTGGTCCGCTGCTTGGCACACTCGCTCTTGGGGTAGTGATTCCAATTGCCGCCTTCTACCTGCTTCGCTTTACCAAGCTGGATGTTGCAAACCGCGGAGCTCTTGCGGCTCACTACGGATCGACCTCGCTGGTCACCTTCACCGCCGGCATTGTTTTTCTCGAATCGCTTAGCCTGCAGGTCGAGGGCTACGTCAACACCCTGCTAGCGGTTTTAGAGATCCCTGGCATCATCATCGGTCTTGCACTAGCCGCCAAGGGAATCACCAGAGACATCAGCTGGGGTGAATCACTTCGCGAAATCCTGACCGGTAAGTCAATCTTCTTGCTGGTAGGTGGTGTGGTGCTTGGTTTTCTAACCGGCTCAGCTGGCTACGCAAGAATCGATGACTTCTTCACTGGCCTGTTTACCGGGGTTCTAACGCTGTTCTTACTGGAGCTGGGAATGGTTGCTGGAAGAAGAATCAAGGATCTAAAGCAGGTTGGCCTGAGCCTGTTTGTATTTGGAACCAGCTTTCCGATTCTCGCCGGCTCGCTTGGTGTCTTGGTTGGTCAGCTAACGGGCATGAGTCTGGCGGGCAGTGCTGCGCTAGGAATCTTGGCAGGTAGTGCTTCTTACATCGCAGCGCCTGCTGCTGTGAGATTGGCGCTACCGGAAGCATCGCCTGGCATTTACCTTTCAGCTTCGCTGGGAATTACCTTCCCATTCAATCTGACAATCGGAATACCTGTCATGCTTGCTGTTAGTCAATTTCTTGAAGGAGTGGGACTGTGATCCTAAATAAGAGAAAGCTAATGACGATGGTCATTGAGGCTTCGCTTGCTCACAGGCTCGAAGAGGACATTGTTGAGTGTGGGGCGAAGGGCTTCACCTCATCCATTGCCCATGGTGCAGGGCCTAGAAACCAAAGAGTCTCTGATATCGAAGGTGGCAACGTTCGCATCGAAACAGTAGTGAGCGAAGAAGTGCTGGAAAAGATTTTAGAAAAACTAAAAGCTGACTACTTTCCGCTTTATGCGGTTAGCTGCTGGGTCAGCGAAGTTGAGGTAGTTAGGGATGACCGCTACTAGCTTTTCTTTGGCAGAGCCAAAATAACAACGCCTGCCAAAACTGAAATCAGTGGCGCAGCACCGATAACCCAAGAACCATTCATTCCAATAATCGCAGCAATGCCGGTGATGCTGTTTGAAACAATTCCAACCCAGAGCTTGAGTTTGCCCCTTCTAACCAAAAGCGCCAGGATCAGGTTCAACAGTGCAATGGCGATAAGCCCAAACAAAATGGT
>CAZTLT010000086.1:0-4570 GCA_964614615.1 uncultured Aquiluna sp.
ACTCCATAACTAGGCCCTGAAACTCGGCCTTTTTGCCGGTAAAAAAGAAACGAACCAGCTGGGGTCCTTGATTCGTCAAGACAATGTCGCCCCGCATGGCTTCAACAAAAGCCCCGTCCTGGGTCCGAAGCTGGGCCCAAAACTCCCGCTCGCCATAGAGCCTTCCGCGGTTTATCACCTGGACAAACACCTCGGTTCCAAACTCTCCCTCTTCAAGCAGGGGTGGCGAAACTATCTCTAGTCCCAAGGTGTCCAGATAGCCGCAGGCTGAGAGTTCGCAGTAGGTGACAGCCTTGGTATCTAGCCGAGGGATCAAACTGTTCTCCTCCTGCACCTGCTGGATAGCGGGGTATATAAGAAGAATAGAAATCAGTAGTCCTGCAATCATGCTCAGCCTCATGCCGGAGGTGGTGATTAGCCAGGGTCTTTTCACTCATCAATCATGGCCTAATTTCCCCAAAGAAAACCAATAGCCTTATCCCGTGCCGAAAGATCTTGTTATTCACCCAGCAGTTGAGAAAGCCCTCAAAAAGGGCAAACCTGTGGTTGCACTGGAATCCACCATCATCTCGCACGGATTGCCAAGACCAAGAAACTTCCAAGCCGCTAAAGACTTTGAGCAGATCCTGCTAGATAAAGATGTAACCCCCGCCACCATCGCAGTTATCAACGGCGTGCCAACGGTAGGGCTTTCCGAGGAGGAGCTTTCTCTGATTGCCAATCAAGACATTCCCAAAGCTTCAGTCAGAGATTTGGCAATCCTCGCCGCCAAGAAGATTTCTGGTGCCACAACCGTGGCCGCCACCGCACAAATCGCAGCCAGGGCCGGTGTCCATGTTTTTGCAACCGGTGGCCTGGGCGGTGTTCACAGAGGAGCGGTCGAAACCTTTGATGAGTCAGCAGACATCACCACTCTCGCCTCAACACCAATTGCAGTCGTAGCTGCTGGGGTGAAGAGTGTCTTGGATATCGGTGCAACGCTGGAGCGACTAGAGACCCTCAGCATCTCAGTGGTTGGCTACAAAACCAAAATCTTTCCAAGCTTCTGGCTACCAGAATCTGATTTCACAATTGACTGGCAAGCTGACTCTGCCGAAGAAATTGCGCAGATCATCAAGTCTCAAAGAAAACAAAAAACCCAATCAGCACTGGTGGTTGCTAACCCGATTCCAAGTGATAAAGCTTGGGACAAGCAAGAGCATGACCGAGTATTAGCAAAAGCTTTTCAAGCAGCTGATGAAGCAGGAGTCAGAGGCAAGGCGGTAACACCTTTTCTATTGCAATACATCGTCGAGGCCTCTGGTGGCAGATCTCTTGAGGTAAACCTAGAGCTTGCTAAGAACAATGTTTCTCTAGCTGCCGACATCGCCAAGGCACTTTCTTGAAAAAGGTGGTTGTAATAGGTGATGTCATTCAAGACATCATTGTGATTACTAATAGCCAAACCAAAACCAACACCGACAATCGCTCGCAAATCCACACCACGCAAGGTGGCTCAGGAGCAAACTTCGCAGTCTGGCTGGCATCACTTGGTGTCGAGACAGAACTGGTGGCAAGAGTTGGAAAATCAGACAAAGAGCAACTGGAGCAGCACTTCAGGTCTTCCCACCTAACTCCCAACCTGCAAGCAGATCAGGAGCTAGAGACTGGAAAGATAGTCATTTTGGTGGAGGGAAACAATCGAACCTTTTACACAGATCGAGCAGCCAACACCAAGCTAGACCTAACGGGCATTGATTTCTCAGCAGCTTCGCTTCTTTATCTCTCTGGCTACTCGGTTGTAACGCTGGGAGTTGAAAAAACCCAGGAGCTAATCCAAAGCGCCAAGAAAGCCAACCAAACAGTCGCCGTTGACCCAGGTAGCACCTCTTTTATTGCTGAGTTTGGAGTAACTGAATTTCTTGCTGCAATTACTGGCAGCAACATGATTTTTCCAAACCTCGAAGAGTTCCAACTTCTCACATCAGCTGGCGATCTGGGAACTAAGTTCTCCGAAGTTGTAATCACTAAGGGCGAAGCCGGGGCAGAGTTACTTGGTGTTGTCAGCGTTCCCGCCCAGTCGGTCGAGATAGTTGATCCAACTGGTGCGGGGGATGCCTTTGCAGCCAAATACATTGCCGAGCGACTCTCTGGCACCAGCCCTGCACAATCTTTGGAACTTGCGAATATTTTTGCCTCACTTGCAGTCACTCAGCCAGGTGGGCAACCTAGGCGCTGATTAGAAGCTGTGAGTTGCCTTGATTTTCTAGCGCTAAAACTTGGTTAGTTAGACTTAGTTAGTGAGCAAATTCCTCAGCATTGTCAGTGCCACTGCACTTTCAATTGGGCTAGCTGGTCCAGCTGGTGCAACGGAATTTGCTAGCTCTCAGCTGATTGACCAAAGAATTTCTCTTCTAAGCGAGGAATGCCAGGTTGCTGCCAAGACTGGTTTGAGCTCGCAAGCGTGCGAAGACCAGGTCTTCATCGTCAGCTTTGATTCTGATCGCAGTAAAAACTTTGCTGAGTATTACGAAGCAGAGTCACTCACCTACAGTCTTGATCTCACAATCAGCTCAGCCTTCGAACTCAGTTCCGCCGAACTAGCAAGCCTGGTTCGCTCACCGGGAGTTGTTCAGATTTCACAAAACACCAAGGTGTCACTGGAGGGAACTCAGAACTCTGCTCCCTGGCACCTTGACCGACTAGACCAAGCTGCACTGCCACTTAGCAATACCTATTCGTTCCAAGACTCCGAGCGTGGTCAGGGCGTGAGGATCTACGTTGTCGATACCGGAGTGAACCTAAGTCACAATGAATTCAATGGCCGAATCCCAACCGGCTACAGCTCAATTGGTGTCTCCACCGACTACAACGACTGCAACGGCCACGGCAGTCACGTTGCTGCCTTAGCAGCTGGAACTGTGACTGGCGCTGCAAAGTTGGCAGACGTTATTCCGGTTCGAGTGCTTGGCTGCGACGGTAGCGGTTCGCTGCTAGGCGTTCTCATGGGACTGGACTGGATTGCACAGAACACCTTTGTTGGTCAGCCGGCAGTTGTGAACATGAGCTTGGGTGGAGACGTCAACAGCTTCCTAGATGATGCAGTGGCATCACTATCCGCCCAAGGCCTGGTGTTCGTTGTTGCAGCTGGAAACAATGCCACTAACGCCTGCAATGTTTCACCGGCCAGAGTGCCTGCAGCAATCACCGTTGCTGCCAGCAATCAAACAGATGGTTGGGCTACCTATTCAAATAGCGGTAACTGCGTTGACGTTATTGCACCAGGCAGTGAGCTGCTGTCAGCTTGGATTGGTAGTAACAACACAGGAGCAATTTCTTCTGGCACATCAATGGCAGCCGGTGTTGTCTCCGGAATTGTTGCTACTCAAATGTCCTATGGTCACCAAACACCTCTGGCGCTCAGCCAAGCATTGGTGAGCAGGGGTCGTTCAAACCTAATTTCTTCTGTTCCCGCTGGCACACCAAACGTTTTAGTTTCTAACTCAGTTGCCTTCTCGGCTGCTGGTACTGCACCCACCAATTCAGATCTTGGAAACGTTGCACCACCAGCTACCAACGAAACAGTTTCGATTGACCCGGTGCCAGGCCCTGGTGGTGGCACACCGGGTCCCGCGGCACCTGCTGTTATCGCCAAGCCAACTGCCCAAATCGATGGCAACAATGCCATCGTTAGCTGGCAGCTGCCAATCGACAATGGCAGTCCAATCACTAGCCAAACTCTTGAGGTCTACACCGGTACTACCTTGATCAACACCTTGACTGCAACGGCAACAGCAACCAGTTTTGTCTTAACTGGGCTAACCTCGGGGGTTGCCTATAAAGTCAGAATTGCCGCAACCAATGCGGTTGGCCGAGCAGCATTCTCTGAATACTCCGATTCTTTTGGCATCAACGTTGTGGCACCAGTGAATGGACCAAGCGGCGGAGAATTCAAAGCTTGGATGAAGCGACTAAGCAGAACGCAGGCAAAGTTCTATGCCAAGTTTCCGCAGCTCAATCAGCGCATTCAGTTCATGCACCAAATTGGCAATCGCAGATATGTCCAGCGTGGATTTATCCGAATCACCTCAGCCAACATCGATGCCAATGGTGAATACATTGGTCTTACCGATGGGGTTTATTACGTCAAGACCATCACGCTTAGCCCAGGTCGCAACCGGCTGCAGATACTGGTGAATGGTCGCCAGTACGGCAGGATCGCTACCTATAACCGCTAAGGCGCAAGCTAGGCTTTGTTCGTGCTAAGCGGTTTCCCTCAGGGCGTCTACGTCACTAACTCCCAGCTAACTAAGTTCCGCTATGGCAAAAGAATTCGCCGGGCTTTTCTCTTCGGAGCACTCCGCACTCACTCGCTAATGGCTAGAGAAGAACTAGCTGAAATTGTTTCGCCGCTCACCGCTGCCGAGCTTTTGGTTCAGCTCAAGAAAGAACTGACAACAGAAATAGCCCTTGTTCCCGGTATTCACCAGAGCAAATTTAGAAAATACCCAGCCTTGTCATATTTCAAAAAGAAAATTGGCCGCCTAGCTTTGTTTCACTTGGCGTGGCTATATGCCAATCAAAACATTGA
>CAZTLT010000087.1:0-4308 GCA_964614615.1 uncultured Aquiluna sp.
CTTGCTGCTTGTCCATTAGGCCTCCTGAACCTCCCTCTAGGCTAGTGGCTGTGCAAGAAATCCGTATCGGCTTTGGTCAGATAAACCCAGTCGTGGGTGATTTTGAGCACAACGCTGCGCAGGTGCTTGCCCAATTGGCACAAGCTGACGGAAAAGTTGACCTGGTTGTTTTCGGGGAGCTTGCACTCTGTGGTTATCCACTCGGCGACCTAAGTTATCGGTTAGACGTAATAGAAAAAACAGAAAAAACTCTGCACCAGCTAATAGAGCGGTCCACCCAACACCCAAACCTAACTATTGTTCTAGGGCATGTCAGTGCGGCTAGTTCGAAAGAATCTCAACAATCGGCCTATGCCATCGCACACAACTCCGCGACAGTTTTTAGAAATGGCAAGGTTATTGGTCGCTATGACAAGCAGCGACTACCGACGTACGATGTTTTTGATGACTGGCGAAATTTTGTTCCAGGTACTGAAGAACTAATCTTCGAACTAAATGGACAAAAGGTTGCCGTGGCAATCTGTGAGGACATTTGGGATGCCAAATCCGGACAAGCCGAACGTTTGCAGAAATCTGGGGTTGATTTGCTGGTCGTACCAAACGGTTCTCCCTACACGCGCACCAAACGCTCTGAGCGCCGGTTCGCCGCAAGAGATTTCCAACGTGGATTTGCAATTGCCTACGCCAATCTTTGTGGTGGGCAAGATGAGCTTGTGTTCGACGGAGACAGCTTTTTACTCAGTAAAACAGGCGAGGAAGTATTTCGAGCACCCTTTACTGAAGGCATGCACGTAGTTTCAATTCCAATTGACGAGGTGCTAGATGATGATCCGGCTGCGTTGTTTCAGGCACTGGTAGTTGGGCTGCGGGATTACTGCATAAAGACTGGACAAACGAGAATAGTTCTGGGTCTATCAGGTGGAATTGATAGTGCACTGAGTTGTGTGATTGCCGCGGAGGCTGTTGGAGCTGAGAACGTTTTGGGGGTAGCAATGCCTTCGCGCTATTCGTCTGATCACTCTTTGAACGATGCGCGCGCACTTGCAAAAGCAGTGGGTTGCGATTTTAGGGAAATTCCCATCGAAAAACCGCATTCAAGCTTTGAGTCGATAGTCGAACTATCTGACTTGGCAAAAGAGAATCTTCAAGCGCGTATCCGTATGGTGACTCTGATGGGAATTTCCAATACTGAAGGAAGGTTGCTACTGAGCACCGGCAACAAGTCTGAAATTGCTGTTGGCTATTCAACAATCTATGGCGACTCTGCGGGTGGTTTTGCTCCAATCAAGGATCTGTTCAAAACAGATGTTTGGTGGCTAGCGCGTTGGTACAACGAGCAAGCTGGCAAAGCAGTTATTCCAGTAAGTTCCATAACTAAGCCGCCATCGGCAGAGCTAAGACCAGGGCAGGTGGACCAAGACAGTCTTCCCGAGTATCAAATACTTGATGACGTGCTGCGTCTTCTAATTGAGAAATCAGCCACCGTTGACGAAGTGGTAGGTCTTGGATTTGAGCGCGAGTTGGTTGCCGAAATCGATGAGATGGTTCGCAGGGCCGAATGGAAGCGGAGTCAAGGAGCCATCGGCACCAAGACTACCCAGCTAGCATTTGGTAGTGGAAGAAGGGTTCCAATTACCACAAGATTTGGAAAGCTATGAAGATTCGAACCGGGACCTTGCTCGAATACAAGCAGCAGGGTAGAAAATTTGCTTGCTTGACCTCCTATGACCAGCAAACAGCTGAGATATTTGACGAGGCCGGTATCGAGTTGATTTTGGTTGGCGACAGCGCAAGTAACACTGTCTTGGCAAACGAAACAACAATTCCCATTTCGCTTGAGGAAATGATTCCATTTGGAAAGGCTGTCGCTAGTTCTACCAAAAACGCTCTCGTGATCTTCGACATGCCTTTTGGTTCCTACGAAGTCAGTGCGCAGCAGGCGCTTGAAAATTCGGTATCAGTTATGAAGAAAACCGGTGTCGCCGGGGTCAAGATTGAAGGCAAGCGGCTGGAGCAGATAAGAAAGCTAGTAGATAACGGAATTCCGGTAATGGGGCACGTTGGCTTCACCCCGCAAACCGTGCATGGCCTATCCGGTTACAAGGTCCAGGGTCGCGACGACGATGCCACTCGCGTTCTTGAGGAGGCTCTAGCAATTGAGCAAGCCGGAGCCTTTGCAATCGTTTTGGAAATGGTGCCTGCAGACCTTGCTTTGAAAATTACTAGAGCGTTGAAGATTCCAACTATTGGAATAGGTGCTGGCAACCAAACTGACGCTCAAATACTTGTATGGACAGATTTTGCAGGCCTGGGTAAGAAGTCGCCAAAGTTTTCCCGACAGTATCTTTCAATGAGAAATGACTTGCTTGGCGCAGCTAAATCCTTTGCTTCCGACGTTAAGTCGGGGAATTTCCCAAGCGAGCAAGAAAGCTTTAGCTAGTCCTCTTCTTCTTCATCGCGAATCTTCTGTGCTTTATCCCGAACAATATCTTCCGCATGAAGGGCTTGCTCGTAACTAGCGAACGGTCCGATTCGGTCCAGCCCTAAGGATTTAGGACCTTCTTCAACCTGTCTGGTTCTAGTGTTGAACCAGAATCGCTTCTCTTCCACAGCTATCAACTTATCTGCAATTACAATTTGGCGGATGCCTAAAGATTCAATCGGAAAGCTGCAGCCAGGAAAGATCAGCCCACAGCGCCATGTACCCGCAGGAATTCTTCGGCCTGAATACGTTGGTAAGGCGGCACCCGCTCCCCATGTGGGTGGTGATCGGTATGACGAGGAAACTATCCAGAGAATTAGAAAAGCCAGCAGGATTGCCGCTCAGGCTCTTCGCGTAGTTTTAGAGGCAGCTAAACCGGGGATGACGACAGACCAACTGGACGAAGTTGGTCACGAATTCCTTATTTCGCAGGGCGCTTATCCATCGACGCTGGGCTATCGAGGATTCCCCAAGTCTCTATGCACCTCAGTCAATGAGGTGATTTGTCACGGAATACCCGACGAGACTCGACTAGAAGAGGGCGACATTGTCAATGTGGACATCAGCGCCTTCATCGATGGTGTTCACGGAGATACCAATGGGACTGTTGCCGTCGGCGATGTTTCCGAGGAAGTCTCACTACTTCTTGAGAGAACTCACGAAGCTATGCATCGCGGTATCAAGGCAGCACTGCCAGGCCGTGAAGTAAATGTTGTAGGCAGGTCTATAGAGAGCTACGCGAAGAGATTTGGTTACGGGGTGGTTAGAGACTTCACTGGACACGGAGTAGGCACTAGCTTCCACACCGGGTTGGTAATCCCCCACTATGACGAGCCCAGATACACCACGCAAATTGAACCGGGAATGGTCTTCACGATTGAACCCATGATCACTCTTGGCACCCATGAATGGGAAATGTGGGATGACGGCTGGACTGTCACCACCGCTGATAAATCCCTGACTGCGCAGTTTGAACACACTATTCTCATCACTGAAGACGGTCCTGAGATATTGACGGAGGCCTAGTGGCGCGCAAAGCAATCGGCATAGACATTGGCGGCACTGGCATCAAAGGTGCGATGGTTGACACTAAAAACGGTGAGCTTCTGTCAGCTCGAATCAAGATTGAAACTCCTACTGGTGGCGAGCCAGAGGCCATTGCCGATGTCGTAGCTGAGATTGTGAATCAACTCACCAATCGATCGGATCGGAATCTTGGTATTTGCTTTCCAGCGGTTGTTCAAGATGGGATTACTCGATCCGCGGCAAATGTCAGTAAGCGCTGGATTGATTTTGAGGCGGAGGAATTTTTCTCCTCTTATCTCCACACCAAGGTCGGCATTTTGAATGACGCCGATGCAGCAGGATTGGCCGAAAGCCTGTTTGGTGCTGGCAAAGCTAAGCGAGGGCTAGTAATCATGACCACCCTGGGAACGGGCATTGGAACCGCGCTTATTCACAATGGCGTATTGGTGCCCAATTCTGAGCTAGGACATTTAGAAATCGATGGAATTGACTACGAAACCAAAGCATCGTTTGCTGCCAAGGAGCGAGAGGGTCTGACCTTCGAACAGTGGGCCGAGCGTCTACAAAGGTATTACTCCGAATTAGAAAGACTCTTTTCCCCGAGTCTGTTTATCGTAGGTGGAGGCGTTAGTAAGTCCCACAAAGAGTTTTTACCGCTACTAGATTTAAGGACTCCAATAGTTCCAGCCAAATTAAAAAACTCTGCTGGAATTATTGGCGCTGCAACTATGGTCAATCGAAACTTTTGATGGGTCGACCGATACGCCGGGTTCTGTCGCTTTCGCGGACGGTCATCTATC
>CAZTLT010000088.1:0-4276 GCA_964614615.1 uncultured Aquiluna sp.
CCATCTCGACCAGGAGCCTTTAGCCACCAGTTCAGAGCATCTGCCACCCTTCTAGCCCAGTAGCTTTCGTGGTGTCCGGTGTATGGATAAACGCTTGCCACTAGCTGTTCTGGTTCTTGGTAGCCCTTCGCAATCAGTTTTTCCTTTGCAAGACTGTGGAATGGCGCGTATTCCTGATCGAGTTCCTTGGTTCCAGTGTCAGTCCAAACTCGATGCGTTGAACCACTTGGCAGCATGCCAATGAGCTTTTCAACCATGACCTCTTTTCCAAATGGCCAGTGAGTTGAAAAACCAATTGCCGTTCCAAAAACTCCTGGTCGCTCCGCCATTGCATAAAGCGACATCAATCCGCCCATCGATGCACCCATCACAGCTGTCCTGCTTAGCGAGTGTTCGATGCCGTATCTTTCTAAAGCAAACGGCAAGATTGCATCAGCAATCAATGAAACGTAAGAATCGCCAAAACTTTCTGTTCCAGTGGTTTTATTTTCAGCCGTGACGCTATCCCAGCACTGAGGATGTTGATCAGAGATTTTTTGGGGCGAGAGTTCACGAACACGAGTTTCATCGCTTAAGCCCCACACCGCAATCACGAGTGGCAGCTCGCCCCGCACCTCATCTTTGAGTGCGGTTAGGATCTCCCAGCTTTTTCCGCTGTAGCTTTCTTTTGCGTCAAAGACGTTTCTTCCGTCGTGCATGACAATCACGGGTGTTTTTGAATTGAGAGTGGGCGGAGACCAAATATCGACCAAGTGCTTATCAAACTCAAATCGCTCGAGTGTACCGCCAGCTAATTTATTTTTGAGAATTTTTCTTTCTCTAAAGAACATGAATAATGGAAAAGTGAATGCGGCGGCAGTAATTCCAGATGCCAAGAAGTAAAGCCAGACGTTTTTCATCCCCAGTCTTTTGGCTTCGGCAAGCATGAAGGCAACGGTCGCCAGTATCACGATCAGCAAATCAAGCGAGAGGACCCAATCGACGGCTGAACCAAACCAGCTGGCCAGGTAGTCTGCCTGCTCAAAGACGGCGAGGGCATTGAAGATCCAGGCTGTAATCAGCCCAGATATCGAGAGAAATAGGTAAATCCAGCTTCTTTGCAGGTGTTTTTTGACCATTCAGGAATTTTTGCACATCTTCTGGTTATCTACTCAAGGTAAATCTCAGTAAGGAACACATGCGCCGGCTCGGCCAGCTAATCGTCAACCACTCAAAAATCGTTCTATTCGGATTTGTTGGGCTGATTGCTCTATCGACCATCTGGGGCTTTCAGGTATTTGGCAACCTCAAGGGTGGTGGGTATGACAACCCCAACTCAGATTCTGCGCTTGTCACCGAACTGTTGGAGAGTGAATTCGCGGTAGATCCTGCTGAGCTGATTGTTTTAGTTGATTTGCCATCAGATGCTGATGAACTTGATTCGCAGATGAAACCTGTTCATCTGGAATTAGTGATGGACCTCACTGATGAGATTGCCGACATCGAAGGTGTTGACTCCGCTGTCAACTACTACATGCTCGGTTCGCCTGCACAGCTCAAGAGTGAAGACGGACGTCTTATCTATTTGTTGGTGGATCTGGATAACTCGATCTCTCAAGCACCGGTTGTCAGAGAAATCGTTGACACCTACACCGGTGACTACCGCGGAGCAGAAGTTCACGTTTCAGGTTTTGGAGCAGTCACTAAAGCAATTAACGAGCAAATCGAAAGCGACATAATTCGCGCTGAGATTGTTGCAATTCCGATTGTGATTCTCCTTTTACTTTTTGTATTTGGTTCCTTAGTTGCAGCTGGTCTTCCGCTCTTCGTTGGTGGATTGGCAATTCTTGGATCATTCTTCGTGATTTGGGTGGCAAGTCAGTTCACCGATGTCTCAATCTTTTCTTTGAATTTGATTACTGGTCTAGGGCTTGGGTTAGGTATTGATTACAGCCTGTTAGTTGTAAACAGGTTTAGGGAAGAGCGCGCAGCTGGCAATGACGTAAAAACAGCAGTTATCAACACTGTCGCCTCCGCTGGAAAGACAGTTGTCTTTTCTGGTTTGACGGTTGCTCTGGTTTTGGTTTCGATGGCCTTCTTCCCGCAATACTTCCTGCAATCCTTCGCCCTGGCTGGAGTTTCGGTTGTAACGCTGGCTGTTCTCGGAGCCGCCATCGCAGTGCCTGCCATGCTGAATTTGTTGGGCGACAGGGTAAACAAGCTCCGTGTTATCAAGCGCGATCTAACCCCGAAGGACACAGGCGTCTGGGAAAAGATTGCTCGCTTCACAATGCGCAGACCGCTGCCGATTTTGTTCATCAGCGTTCTGTTTTTGTCAGGTTTGTTCTCACTTTCCAGCCAGGTCGTGTTCGGCCAGGTGGATGACAGGGTTCTTCCTAAGGACAACCCAGCCCACGTTGCCAGCGATCTACTTCGCGAGAGATTCGAGGGAAGAGAGTCATCGCCAATAGAAATCCTGGTGAAGGGCGATGATGCAGCAATCAATGACTACATTGATCAGGTTCAAGATCAAGACAATATTGTGCGAGTAGCAATCATCCCAACCGAAGAGGACACCGAGTGGGTGAGAATCAATGCCATCACAGACATTGAAACCAGAAGCCCAGATGGTTTGGAACTAGTAGTAAATCTTCGCTCACTAGAAACTGACTTAGATCAAGTTCTGATCGGTGGCAATGCTGCCTACTACACCGATTCGCAACAGGGAATCGAGCAGGCCCTACCAATCGCGGCTATCTGGGTTCTCATCACGACTTTCATAATCCTTTTCCTCTTTACAGGATCAGTTTTGATTCCAATTAAGGCGATTCTTTTGAATGTGTTGTCGTTGGGTGCGACGCTGGGATTGGTTGCGTGGATTTTCCAAAACGGAGAGTTGCAGTGGCTACTTGGTGAATACTCCGTCACCGGAACCATTGACACATCATCGGTGGTGATGATTGCCCTGGTGGCATTCGGTCTCTCGATGGACTATGAGTTGTTCCTGCTCAGTCGCATTAAGGAGCAGCACGATGCTGGCTTTAACACGGTCAACTCGGTAGCGCTGGGGCTTCAGCGATCAGGCCGCATCATCACAGCGGCGGCTCTGATTCTGGCGGTGACGTTTGGTGCCTTTGGCTCCAGTGGTGTCTCGATCATGAAGATGCTGGGCCTAGGTATTGCCTTTGCTATCTTGCTGGATGCGACCGTGGTCAGAGCACTACTGGTCCCCGCCATCATGCGGCTGCTGGGTTCGGCCAACTGGTGGGCTCCGAAATGGCTAAAGCGCATCCACCAAAAAATCGGCCTCAGCCACTGATACCCTTTCCCCCATGCTGCTTTCAGACGGGGACATCAGAAAACAACTTGATGCTGGCCGCATTAAGCTCAACCCACTAAACCTAGATTTGCTGCAGCCAAGCAGCATAGATGTCAGGCTTGATCGCTTCTTCAGACTTTTTGACAATCACAAATACCCCTTCATTGATCCGCGTGAGCAGCAGGATGAGCTAACTAGGTTTGTTGAAGTTGCTTCGGACGAAGCTTTTATTTTGCATCCGGGAGAGTTTGTTCTAGGTTCCACATACGAATACGTATCGCTGCCAAATGACATTGCTGCCAGGCTGGAGGGAAAAAGCTCACTGGGAAGACTGGGCCTACTAACTCACTCCACCGCAGGCTTTGTCGATCCCGGCTTTGAGGGCCACGTCACCCTGGAGCTCTCTAACGTTGCAACACTTCCAATCAAACTCTGGCCAGGAATGAAGATCGGTCAGCTTTGCTTCTTCCAGCTTTCATCAGCGAGTGAAAACCCATACGGAAGCGAAAAGTACGGATCAAGGTATCAGGGACAGCGCGGACCGACTGCGTCCCGCTCACACCTTCGTTTCCACATCACCGATGTTGGAAACGAACCACTCAATCAGTAATTACTTGTGGATTTGGGTTCACTCTAGCCAGTAGCAAGATTCCCGCTACCAACACAACCATCAATCCCAAGATTCCCCAGACAGTCGCCTGCGCATTGTTGATTCCCATTGAAAGTGCAACGGAGATTGCGCTGGTCCAGAGCAGTGGGCTGAGGAAGCTCACCGCACGACCAGTTGTCATGTAAAGCCCCATCACTTCACCCTCACGCCCGGCAGGAGTGAACTTAGCAACGAAGGTTCTAGATGCAGCTTGCGCGGGACCGACAAAGAGTGTCAGTGCGAGACCACCAACCCAGTAGGTGATTGGGCCGAGAGAAGCAAACGCAAACACTCCCATTCCAGCAACCGTCAATCCAAGTAGTGATGCC
>CAZTLT010000089.1:0-4271 GCA_964614615.1 uncultured Aquiluna sp.
CTCGACAATGTCGCGACCGCCTGGCCGACCCATCGCTATAAGCCTACTTTTCAGTCAGGTGAGCGCAATAGTTGAGAGTAAAAATCTCAGCGTATTCAATGCCAAAGAAACGGTAGACGCTGATTCCCCCAGGCGAGGTATTGAGGTTCCAATAGACACTTTCGCTGCCTCGGACAGTGGCAGCCGCGATGGCCCTGGTTGGCATCATGTGTGTTGCTATCACAGCGCAGCTTCCCCTGAAGTCCTCAATTATTTCAGAAAGCGATTGCCAGACCCGATCCTTCATCTGGTTTACTGACTCACCCTTGGGCGGGGCAACCGATAAAGAACCACGCCACTTTGAGACAAGTTCTAGCGTGTCAGTTTCTAGGATCGCTAGATCCATCATTTCCCACTCGCCAAAACCAATTTCTCGAAGTCTGGCGTCTGCCTGCATGTCAAGCCCAAGTTCTTTGGCAATAGCTTGCGCGGTTTGAGTTGTTCTGACCATTGGCGAGTGGAAAACCATGGCCGGTTCTGGAAGAGCAAATAACTTCACAAGTTTTGGAATCTCAATGGCGGCGGCGGCAACCTCTATCTCACCAAGTTGCGAGAGAACTGGGTCTGTACCGTCCCCACCAGAAATTAAGTTACGTTCTGTATTTTCAGTGTGGCCGTGACGAACAACGATGATTGTTGTGGGTTCAATGTATTGTCTTGGGGCGCGAATAGAGCGTGGCTGTATCGATGCAAGCTCCAAACCAGCGTCTGCCGTTGAGGTGAAGTTTCCACTATCCAAGGCCGAGTTTGCGTTGGCATCCGCTTTTGAGTTCTGATCCCTGGGAATCCATTCCAATCGATAACTAAAGTCCGTTAGAAGCTCTCTGGCTTGCTCTGCCAGCTCCCGAAGTTGAGGGTTATTTATCTTCCAATTACCGGATAGCTGCTCCACCACCAATTTGGAATCCATTCGAATAGTCACTTCACGATGACTTGACTGAGTCAGGTAACGTAACCCTGCAATTACCGCTGAATACTCCGCCTGATTATTAGTCGCAATTCCAATTGCTTCGCCAAAATCCGCAACAGCTTGACCAGAGGCGTCTGAGATGTGAACGCCATAAGCGGCGGGGCCAGGGTTGCCTCGGGATGCTCCATCGGCATAGAGAAAGATCATGCTCTGATCACAATCGCCGCGCACTCTGGACAAAAGGCAACCTCGTCCAATGGAACAGCAGAAATCTCCGCGATGGCAGTGGAATTCAAATTCATGTTGCAGGCATTGCAGGCAGAGCGGACTAGTCGACCCACGGCGGTACCTTTTAGAAGTTTTTTATCAAAGACTTCCAGCAAGTCCGTCGGCGTGTTTTCGCGCAGGGACGAAATCTCGCGATTGAGCTTCTCGTTATCTGCCTTCATACGCTCCAAGGTTCCCTTGAGCTCGTCTCGCTGCTGCTGAAGCTTTTGCTCCGCTGCTGACCTAAGTCCCTGCAGATTTGCGAGCACTTGATTTTGCTCTTGAAGATCGTTCAAGATTCCTAGCTCGGTGTCTTCGAGCATATTTTTCCTTTGTAAAAGACCATCAATCTCATGCTGTATGCCAGAAATGTCTTTGGAGTTGCTGGATGAGTTCAGCCTGTCCTGGTCGGTTTTGATTCTTTTCTCGACCAGGGAAAGATCTGACTCAATCCGCTTTTTTTCGGCTTGGATTGACTCGACGCGCATTAGTTGATTTCTTGCCAACTCCGCCAAGTCGCCAATTTCTTTCTCAGTCTCCTGCAGACTCTGACCGGATGAGAGAGTTTTTGCCTCAGCTACCAATCTTCGCTGGTCAAAAATGAGCTTCTGTATTTGCCACAGCTGCTCGAGCTGATCGACGCTTGCCTTCACTGCATCACCGCAAAATCCCACGGATCAGTCCGCAAATCAGAAACTACAAATTCAACTTCAGGGTGTAAAGCGGCCAGCTGTGCTGCGGCTTGATCTAGCCATACCCACTCAGCGGCCCAGTGCGCAATGTCAATCAGTGCAGGTCCGTTTGTTAGCTTTGATTGCTCAATGAAGTCCTGCGCTGGATGATGACGAAGGTCACTGGTAATAAAAACGTCAATCCCAACTTGAGCGGCTAGAGGCAAAAAGCTATCGCCGGCGCCTGCGACTAAGCCAACCCGTGAAATTAGTTTTTCGCTATCGCCGGCAACTCTAATTCCTTGCGCAGTCGCTGGAATTGCGCGAGCGATAGCGCGGGCAAAGTCCATCAACTTAATTTCATCGATATTCCCGACCACCCCATGGCTGGATGCTGAATCAAGAGGTGCGAGATTGCGCAGTCCCAATGCCTGAGCCAAGGACTGGGATACTCCGCCCTGTGCAATGTCTGCATTGGTGTGGGCAGAAAAAATTGCCAGGTCTGACTTGATCGCTTTGCTCACTAAATTGCCCTTCAGCGTTAGTTCACCGAGTTCATGAACGCCTCGCAGCAGCAATGGATGGTGGGTAAGGAGAAGCTGACATCCACTTTCAATGGCCTGATTGATAATTTCAGCTGTCGCATCGACGGAAAGTAGTACTTTGGTGACTCGTTGACTTGGGTTTCCCAACATCAAGCCAGGACGGTCCCATTCTTCAGCCGTAGTCTTCGGCCAGAGCTTTTCGAAGGTGGCAAGCAAGTTGCTAAGAGTCATAGCTAAAGCCAATCAGAAAAGATCGCAAACTGCAGGAAATTCGAGTGGGCCCTACCGGGCTCGAACCGATGACATCCACGGTGTAAGCGTGGCGCTCTACCAACTGAGCTAAAGGCCCGGAGCGATACTACTACAGACTTCTAACTAAAGCAGCTCGAGAGCTGATCGGTACTCAGCTAGATTGCGAGCCTGTCCAGGCGCAGTAATGAACTTAGCCACCACCAAGCCATCGGAATCAATCACAAAGGTGGCGCGGGTAGCAAATCCTTTATCGTCTAAAAAGACTCCGAACTGCTTGCTCACCTGACCATGTGGCCAGAAATCAGCAAGCAGCTGAAAATCGTAGTTTTCCGCCTTCGCAAACGCAGCTTGGGTGTACTTGCTGTCTACGCTAATACCCACCAGCTCAACCTTGGCATCTTGGAAAATCTTGATGTTATCTCGTAGCTCGCACAGCTCGCCCGTGCAGACGCCTGAAAATGAGAATGGGTAGAAGACCAAAACCACTGGCTTACCCCTGTAGTCTCTTAGCTGGAATTGCTCGCCATGCTGATTGCTTAGGGCAAAATCTGGGGCTTTTTCTCCGACTGAAATACTCATTTGTCTGCTCCTTTGGGCCAATAAGACCATGGTAAGCGAAAGGCTCGCTAGCTGAATAGACTTTACTAGCCCACAAAATGGGCAATCGGAAAATGGCCACGAAAAGAGGCTTAGCTTGTCAGTCAACAACCAGGACGCATTCTCGGTGAACACACCGGACCAGGATCCTCAAGAAACTGCCGAGTGGCTTGAATCACTTGATGCACTTGCCAAGCATCACGGCCGGGGTCGCGCCAGAGAAGTCATGCAAAGCCTTCTTCGCCGCTCACATGAACTTCAGCTCAACGTCCCGCTGGTTCCAACCACCGATTACATAAACACAATCAGTCCCGAAGACGAACCACAATTTCCTGGCGATGAGCAAGTTGAGAGAACTTACCGAGCTTGGATGAGATGGAATGCTGCAATCATGGTGCACCGCGCTCAGCGACCAGGTATTGCTGTTGGCGGTCACATTTCCAGTTTTGCTTCCAGTGCCTCTTTGTATGAAGTGGGCTTCAACCATTTCTTCAAAGGTCACGAACACCCCGCTGGTGCAGACCAAATATTTATTCAGGGTCACGCCTCCCCCGGACCATATGCAAGAGCTTTCCTTGAAGGCAGAATCTCAGAAGCGGAGATGGATTCATTCCGTCAAGAAAAATCACGCCCCACTCGTGGACTGCCCTCATATCCTCATCCAAGATTGATGCAGGACTTCTGGCAATTCCCAACTGTCTCGATGGGTCTTGGGCCTATCAATGCTATCTATCAGGCGCAGTTCAATCGCTATCTAATGGCAAGAGGATTCAAAGACACTTCGCAGCAACATGTCTGGGCATTCCTTGGAGATGGCGAATTAGATGAAGTAGAGAGTCGCGGAGCATTGCAACTTGCAGCGAACGAAGATCTAGACAATCTAACCTTCGTCGTGAACGCTAATTTGCAAAGACTAGACGGACCTGTCCGGGGTAATGGAAAAATCATTCAAGAGCTGGAGAGCTTCTTCCGTGGCGCTGGCTGGAATGT
>CAZTLT010000090.1:0-4251 GCA_964614615.1 uncultured Aquiluna sp.
ACCACAGTCACAACATCTGACTCCATTGAAATGAAGCCGCCCTCTTGGGTTTCGACGGTGACATTGCCAGCGGCTGAGTTGATTCGAATCTGTCCGCCCACTAAGACGGCAAGCATGGGTTCGTGTCCTGCTAGCAATCCGATTTCACCGACCGCGGTTTTGGCAACGACCATCTCAGCCTCACCAGACCATATTTCTCGCTCTGCTGAAACTAGATTTACCACCATCTGTTTTGCCACTAGCCAAGGTCCTTCTTGATCTTCTCGTAGGCGCGCATTACGTCTTCGATTCCACCACAGTTGAAGAAAGCCTGCTCTGGAACGTGGTCAAGCTCTCCATCCGCAATCATCTTGAAGCTCTCTACGGTCTCCTTTAGTGGCACGGTCGAACCTGGCACACCAGTGAACTTGGTAGCCATGTAGGTGTTCTGACTCAAGAACTGCTGAATGCGGCGGGCGCGGGACACGGTAATTTTGTCCTCTTCTGAAAGCTCCTCCACACCCAAAATCGCGATGATTTCCTGCAGTTCCTTGTTCTTCTGAAGAATTGCCTTCACGCGAATTGCTGTCTCGTAGTGCTCAGCTGAAATGTAAGCCGGGTTCAAGATACGAGAGGTTGAAGTTAGCGGATCCACAGCTGGATACAGACCCTTAGCTGCAATCTCACGACTTAGCTCGGTTGTCGCATCCAGGTGCGCGAAAGTGGTCGCAGGGGCTGGGTCGGTGTAATCATCGGCCGGCACATAAATCGCCTGCAGAGAGGTAATCGAGTGACCGCGAGTGGAGGTGATGCGCTCTTGCAAGATTCCCATCTCATCGGCCAAGTTTGGCTGGTAACCCACAGCGGAAGGCATACGGCCCAGCAGTGTTGACACCTCGGAGCCGGCCTGAGTGAAACGGAAAATGTTGTCAATAAACAGCAGTACGTCCTGACCCTGCACATCTCTGAAGTATTCAGCCATCGTTAGCGCAGAGAGTGCAACACGGAGACGAGTTCCTGGTGGCTCATCCATCTGACCGAAGACCAGCGCAGTTTTGTCTATAACACCGGCTTCTTTCATTTCCTCGATTAGGTCATTACCCTCACGGGTACGCTCACCGACACCGGCGAATACAGACACACCGTTGTGGTTTTCTGCCACACGGTAGATCATTTCCTGAATCAAAACCGTCTTACCAACACCGGCACCACCAAAGAGACCAATCCTCCCTGCACGTAAGGGGTTAGTAGGTCAATAACTTTGATACCGGTCTCAAACATCTGAGTCTTGGACTCCAACTGATCGAAGCTTGGCGGCTTGCGGTGAATTGGCCAACGTTCGGTAACTTCAATCTTCTGACCAGGCTCAGCGTTTAGCACCTCACCGATAACGTTGAATACCTTGCCTTTGGTGACATCACCCACTGGCACAGAAATTGGTGCCCCAGTGTCATGCACCAGTCCACCGCGGACCAATCCGTCAGTTGGCTTGAGTGCAATTGCTCGCACCAGGTCATCGCCAAGGTGCTGGGCAACCTCCAGGGTAAGGGTGGTGGTCTTGTCACCGTAGGAGATTTCTGTGGTCAGAGCGTTATAGATGTCAGGTAGGGCATCGTGTGGAAACTCGATGTCCACTACCGGACCGATTACTCGAGCGATACGACCGGCTGTCTTCGTGCTGTTAGCCATTTGCTTTCTCTTCCTTGTTAGTCCTTGACATCAGCGAGTGCATCAGCACCACCGACAATCTCGGAAATCTGTTGGGTAATTTCTGCCTGACGAGCCTGATTCGCCAAGCGGGTGTAGTTCAGAATTAGCTTGTCTGCGTTATCGGTTGCGCTCTTCATTGCCTTTTGACGAGCGGCATGCTCCGCAGCAGCTGATTGAAGCATCGCATTGTAGATTCGGTTCTCAATGTAGACGGGCAAAAGCGAGTCAAGCACCTGCTCTGGCTCTGGCTCAAACTCGTAAAGTGGGAACACTTCCAAAGCTGAACCTGCCTCCTCTTCAACAACTTCGAGAGGCAATAGGCGGATGGTGGTTGGCTCTTGCGAAATCATTGAAACAAAGCGGTTTCCAACGAGGTAAATCTCATCGACGCCGCCCTCGGCAGTTGGCTTGTTGAAGGCTTCTGTGATGGCGGCTGCGATTTCTCGGGCTGTTTCAAATTGCGGTTGGTCTGTTCCACCTTGCCAGTCACGGATGAATGGTCGCTGACGGAACTTGAAATAACCAACCGCCTTGCGACCAACCAGGTAAAAGTCAACAGTTTGACCCTGATCGGTTAGTCGCTTGGAAAGCGCTTCTGCCTCTTTAATGGCACCTGTTGAAAAAGCACCGGCCAATCCGCGGTCCGAAGTGAAAATTACGATTGCAGCTCGGGTTGGGTTCTCAACGTGTCTGGTCAGAGGGTGATCGATGTCGGAATGCGTTGCAACAGCGGAGACCGCTCTGGTTACGGCGCGCGTATATGGGTTAGACGCAGCTACTCGTTGCTGAGCTTTTTGAATTCGAGATGCCGAAATCAACTCCATAGCACGAGTAATCTTCTTGGTCGTCTTGGCAGACTTAATTTTCTGCCGATAGACCCGAAGTTGCGCTCCCATTTACTTTTTCCTAACTATCGCTTCTGCTTAACAATCTTCTCTTGGTCAATCTCAGACTCATCCAAGGCTTCCACCTTAGAAACGTCTTCACTTACCAATGACAGACCCTTTGAGGTTTGGAAGAGTTTTTTGAAGTTTGCGATTTCCTTCTCCAAAGCTGCAATGGTGTCATCTTCGAGATTGTTGGTCTCTCGGATTGTGGTCAGTACCTGGGTTTTGCGAGCCAAGTGATCTAGGAATTCACGCTCAAACTTCAGGATGTCCTCTTTCGGGACATCATCGAGCTTGCCGGTTGTACCCGCCCAGATAGAAACGGTTTGTTCTTCTACTGGGTATGGCGAGAATTGTGGCTGCTTGAGCAGTTCAGTTAGTCGAGCACCGCGCTCCAGCTGCTTGCGAGACGCTGCATCCAAATCGGATGCAAACATCGCAAACGCCTCCAGGGCGCGGTACTGAGCGAGCTCCAACTTCAAAGTTCCAGAGACTTTCTTTATGCCCTTAACCTGCGCAGCACCACCCACACGAGACACCGAGATACCCACATCGATAGCGGGTCGCTGGTTCGCGTTGAATAGGTCGGACTGCAAGAAAATCTGGCCGTCTGTAATGGAAATAACGTTGGTTGGAATGAACGCAGAGACGTCATTTGCCTTTGTCTCAATGATGGGAAGTCCAGTCATGGAACCTGCGCCCATCTCGTCTGAAAGTTTGGCGCAACGCTCAAGCAAACGAGAGTGTAAGTAGAACACGTCTCCTGGGTAGGCCTCACGTCCTGGTGGACGACGAAGCAGCAGTGACACAGCTCGGTAGGCCTCAGCCTGCTTGCTTAGGTCATCAAAAATAATCAAAACGTGCTTACCGCCATACATCCAGTGCTGCCCGATAGCTGAACCGGTGTAAGGAGCGAGGTATTTGAATCCCGCTGGATCGGAGGCAGGGGAAGCAACAATGGTGGTGTAGGCCATAGCGCCCGCTTCTTCTAGCGCGGCTTTGACACCTGCGATGGTGGAACCCTTTTGTCCAATTGCCACGTAGATGCAACGCACCTGCTTCTTTACGTCGCCGCTCTCCCAGTTGCTTCTTTGGTTGATGATTGTGTCAACGGCGATAGCGGTCTTTCCAGTCTGGCGATCACCAATGATGAGCTGACGCTGACCTCGACCAACAGGAATCATGGCGTCAATAGCCTTGATGCCGGTCTGCAGTGGCTCGTGCACGCTCTTTCGCTGCATTACGCCCGGTGCCTGCAACTCAAGCTCACGAGTTCCCTCACTCTTAATCTCACCTAGTCCATCGATTGGATTTCCTAGTGGGTCAACCACGCGGCCCAAGAACGCATCGCCAACTGGAACCGAGAGCACTTCGCCGGTGCGGTAGACCTCCATACCTTCTTCGATTGAGGAGAACTCACCGAGAATAACCACACCAATTTCGCGCTCATCAAGGTTCAGAGCAAGCCCAATGGTTCCGTCGGCAAACTTCAGCAGCTCGTTTGCCATGGCACTTGGAAGTCCCTCGACGTGAGCAATACCGTCAGCTGCGTCTGTGACGTAGCCAACTTCCTGCTTAGAGGATGACTTGGGCTCGTAGGACGATACGAAGTCCTTCAGCGCATCCCGAATCTCATTCGGACTGATCTTGAGCTCTGACATTGCTTTTCCTTTTC
>CAZTLT010000091.1:0-4181 GCA_964614615.1 uncultured Aquiluna sp.
TAAAGTTAGCCATGGGTACTACCTTCCTATTAGGGGGTTGTATACAACAAGCGAAGCCGCAAGCGGCCTCACCCTTTTTCCCTCAGTTTCGGCAAAGAACTGAGGAAATCTATTACGCGAGAGCAACTTCAACTCCCGCCGCACTAAATGCTTCAACCAGTGCTGGTTCAGCATCAACGTTGGTAACCACTCGATCAAAATCTGCAAAGCCAGCAAAGCTTGCTGGGTAGGTTGGGCCAAACTTGCTGCTGTCTGCGAGCAGAATGCGCTCGGCAGACCTAGCCATCATGGTTTTCTTTACAAGCGCCTCATCAATGTCATAAGCAGTTACGCCTGCGTCAAGTCCAATTCCGTTAGCGCCGATAAAACTAACTACCGCATTGAAATCCATGAGATCAGAAACAGTCTTTGCACCAACCGCTGTCAGTGTCGCAGGACGAATTCTTCCGCCAAGAATATTTACCTGCGTCGAACTATCTCCAAGCTTCGATGCAAGAGTGATGTTGTTCGTCACAACGGTTAGCTTTGGCTTATCGCGAAGGTGAGGAGCTAGACATTCGGTTGTAGTTCCACCGTCAACAAAGATGCAACCCTCATCGGGAATGTAGGCAGCGGCAATATCTGCTACCAGCTGCTTCTGCTGCGGGTTTCGGTTATAGCGCTCAGGAATGGTGTATTCATGGGCAAACTTTTCAAGTGCAATGGCTCCGCCGTGGACCCTGCGAAGGGCTCCTCTGCGCTGCAAAACATCCAGATCCCTGCGGACCGTCTCCACCGCAACTTCCAGCTTCGAGGCAGCCAGATTGGCATCTAGTCGGCCATCTTCCCTGGTCCACTCAATGAGCTTGAGTCTGCGTTCCTCTGCTAACACCCTTGTCAGCCTCCGAAATTGTCCGTTTGAAGGTATTTCGAGAGAAACTAGCAGGAAATTGCCCGAAAACCGATGAAATCGGGCAGAAACCAACATTTTCAGGTAACGGTTTTATAACTCGCGCTCTCTAATTACCTGATCCTGCACCAAGCGCCACCATAAATAGAAGGCTGCAAAGGCGAAAAATAGCCACTCGATTGCGTAGAAGGCCGTCAGCCAGTTGATCTCAACCTGCTCTGCCCGGATGCCAATCTCAATCGGCTCCAGGTCCATTTCGATACCCGATTGCACAATCAGGTAGATGGGGTAGCTGGGGGTTGGCTCGCTGAAATACAGATTGACCAGCTCTGACAGTGCCAGTGAACCCAAGTATTCACCGCCTGCTCGAACCGGCTCGCTTGGTTCCACATAGCCGGTAATTGATAATTTTCCTTCGGGAATTTCAAACTCTCTGAGCTCAAGTGGGTCTTCGCTGAATGCAATTGCCAATGTCAGGCTTGCATCATTTTCTAGGACTTTGGAATTAGCAATCAACCAGTAGCCGTTTACCTGCTGGCCAGCTCGCAATTGAATGCGATTCTCGACGACATTGACATTTTCTTTATCAAGCTCAACCTCAACGGTTGCCAGACGATCAAAAGAGTTTGGAAATACTTCACCTGGCACTGCAAACTCGCTCAAGGGTTTAGGGGCTTGCTCAGCCTGCGAAATTCCAACAACCGTGAAAGTTCTACTCAGTTGCCACTGCATCAACCCAGCAAAGACCGCAGCGACCAAAGCCATCAATAGCAAAACACCAATCCACTTAGGACGTCTGGCTACTTGAAAGAAAGTTGGTTGCATCTAGTGATAAGGGTTAACCACGATGTCGACGCGCTGAAATTCTTTGATGTCCGAGTAACCGGTAGTTGCCATAGAGCGCTTGAGAGCACCGATGATGTTTGCATTTCCAGTTGCTGTGTCAGCTGGTCCATGCAGAATGTTTTCCATTGGTCCTTCTGATCCAACCCATACTCTTTGTCCGCGAGGAAGCTTCGCATTGACAGCTTCTGGACCCCAGTGCCAACCGCGACCAGGTGCCTCTGCCGCTCTTGCCAAAATGGTTCCCAGCATCACAGCGTCCGCACCACAGGCAATGGCCTTCACGATGTCGCCACTGGTGCCAAGCCCACCATCCGCGATCACGTGAACGTAGCGACCGCCGGATTCATCCAGGTAATCTCTGCGAGCCGCCGCCACATCCGAAACCGCGGTAGCCATTGGTGCGTGTATTCCCAGCACCTTTCTGGTCGAGCTCGCAGCTCCTCCACCAAAGCCCACCAGCACACCGGCTGCACCGGTGCGCATCAAATGGAGCGCTGCCGTGTAGGTTGCCGCACCACCAACTATCACTGGCACATCTAGCTTGTAGATGAACTCTTTTAGATTCAGGGGTGCCACCTGCTTGGAAACATGCTCGGCAGAAACTGTGTTGCCACGAATAACGAACATGTCAACCCCAGCCTTGATTACGACGTCGGCTAGCTCAGCGGTGCGCTGCGGAGATAGTGCGCCGGCAACCGTCACCCCAGCATCGCGAATTTGCTTCAGCCGCGCTGCAATCAGCTCAGGCTGAATTGGCTTTGAATAAATTCTTTGCAATACGGAAGTTGAATCTTCGTCCTTGGCATTGGCAATTTCGGCCAACTGCTGAGAGGGATCTTCGTAGCGCGTCCATAGACCTTCCAGATCCAGCACTCCAAGGCCACCGTATTTACCCAGCGCAATTGCCGTCTCGGGCGACATCGCCGAATCAACTGGTGCTGCCACAATTGGCAGCTCAAACTTGAAGGCGTCAATCCCCCAGTTGGTCGTGACAACCTCGGGATCGCGAGTTCTGCGGGTTGGCACCACCGCTACATCGTCAAAGGCATAAGCCCTGCGAGCGCTCTTGGACTTACCAATTTCAACGTCTGACATAAAACTTCCTAGCGGGTTCCGTAGTTTGGAGCTTCAATGGTCATCTGGATATCGTGCGGATGCGACTCGCGAAGTCCAGCTGCGGTGATGCGAACGAACTTTCCTTTTTCTTTGAGTTCGGCAATGGTCCCAGCCCCGACATAACCCATCGATGCGCGCAGTCCACCAATCAACTGGTGAACCACCGATGCCACGCTGCCACGGTAGGGAACTCTTCCCTCGACACCCTCTGGCACCAACTTGTCCTCGCGCAAAACATCATCTTGGAAGTAGCGATCTTTTGAGTAAGAACGGGCCTGCATCGCACCCAGCGATCCCATTCCTCTATATGTCTTGTATTGCTTGCCGCCCACATATGTAATGTCGCCAGGAGCCTCATCGGTTCCAGCCAGCAGCGAACCAAGCATCACCGAAGAAGCGCCAGCCACCAAGGCCTTTGGAATGTCGCCTGAATACTGCAAGCCACCATCGGCAATCACAGGAATGCCTGCCTTCTTAGCAGCCAGCGACGCCAGGTGAACCGCCGTCACCTGCGGAACGCCGACGCCTGCTACAACTCGCGTTGTGCAAATCGAACCAGGGCCAACCCCAACCTTGATGCCGTCAGCACCGGCATCAATGATTGCCTGAGCACCCTCAGTAGTTGCAATGTTGCCACCGATAATGTCTGCACTCTTAGCAAACGGTTCTTTCTTGAGTTTCTTAATCATTTCTAGAACAGCCGAGTTGTGACCGTGTGCTGTATCAACAATCAACAGATCAGCACCTGCCTCAATCAAGGCCATCGATCTTTCCCAGGCATCAGCTCCGACACCAACCGCTGCACCTACCAATAGTCGACCTGCTCCATCCTTGGCAGCATTGGGATACTTCTCGCTCTTGTCAAAATCTTTTACGGTAATGAGTCCGCGCAGTCGGTTGTTTTCATCTACCAGTGGAAGTTTTTCAATTCGGTGCTGGGCTAGCAGTGCCATGGCCTCGTCAGGGTTAATTCCAACCTTGCCAACAATTAGCGGCATTGGGGTCATCACGTCTTTGACCAAGGTGGTGGTTCTTTGCACCTCTAGGACGAATCTCATATCGCGGTTGGTAACGATGCCAACAAGTTTTTCCTCGTCGTCAATTACGGGAAGTCCCGAGACTCGGTATTTGCCGCAAAGGTCATCAACTTCTTGGATGGTGGCGTAGGGGGTGGTGGTGACAGGGTGCGAAACCATGCCAGCCTCGCTGCGCTTGACCAGATCAACCTGGGTGGTCTGATCTTCGATCGAAAGATTGCGGTGGATAATGCCAAGGCCGCCCTGCCGAGCCATGGCAATGGCCATCCTGGCCTCTGTCACAGTGTCCATGA
>CAZTLT010000092.1:0-4120 GCA_964614615.1 uncultured Aquiluna sp.
AAGCGCAAAGAGCAAACCGAAAAGAAAAAGAGCAAGGATGCAGACCGACCGAATTCGTGATGCGGTTCGCGAACTACTGATTGCAATTGGTGAAAATCCGGACAGACCAGAGCTCAGCCAGACTCCGCAAAAAGTTGCGGAAGCTTACGCCAGCTTTTTTCGTGGGATAAATCAAGATCCGCAGGCAGCGCTGGCTGAAACCATGCCCGCACAAAACTCGGAGCTGGTGATGCTCAAGGACATCGAATTGGTTTCTATTTGCGAGCATCATTTGCTGCCATTCACTGGCGTTGCCCACATCGCATACCTTCCAACTCAGCACATCGTTGGTCTGGGCAGGCTTGCCAATCTGGTTGAGATCCTCTCTGCTCGTCCGCAGCTACAGGAAAACCTCACCAATCAAATTGCGGATGTGATCGAAAGTGCTCTAAAACCAAAAGGCGTACTGGTAGTCGTGCAGGCGAAGCACCAGTGTGTGGCATCGCGCGGAGCGCGACAACCAGAAGTTAATACCGTCACCCTCGCTTCCCGCGGAGCATATAACGATGTCGCTCAGCGCCAGGAGGCGATGTCACTTCTTTCGGTCTCGGCATGAACTGGCAGAAACCGAAAGTCATGGGAGTGATTAACGTCACTCCAGATTCCTTTAGCGATGGCGGCCAGTTTCTTTCCTTGGAAGATGCTCTGGCCCAAGCAAGACTGTTAGTTTCACAAGGTGCTGAGATTTTGGACATCGGTGGCGAATCAACTAGACCAGGCGCCGGCAGAATCACCATTCAAGAAGAGCAGGCCAGAGTTCTACCTGTCATCAACGCCATCAAAAAAGAACTTGCTGTATTGATTTCTATTGACACCCTAAACTCTGACACCGCAAAGAAGGCGGGCGAAGTTGGCGCAGACATAGTGAACGATGTCTCTGGTGGGCTCGCCGATCCGGCCATGTTTTCTTCTATCGCAAACTCAAACTGTCTATACGTCCTGGGTCATTGGCGCGGCTTCTCCGATGTTATGGATGAGCGAGCTCAGTATTCGGATGTTGCAAGGGAAGTGGTGGCTGAGCTAGCGGAGCAGGTTTCCATGGCTGTTGCAAGCGGCATATCGCGCGATCGAATAATTGTTGATCCGGGGCTTGGCTTTGCCAAAGATATGCAGCAGAACTGGGATTTGGTCGCGAGGCTAGATGAGCTGAAAAAGTTAGATCTACCCATTCTGGTTGGAGCATCACGAAAGCGCTTTATTGCTCATGCGCTAGACAAAGATAATCCGCAAGGAGTTGACCACGCTCGTCGTGATGTTGCAACTGCTGTTCTCACAGCGCTTCTTCTGCAGCGCAAACTCTGGGGAGTTAGGGTTCACAACGTGCAGGCGACGGTGGATGCGATTAGCGTGGTAGCAGCATTGAAGGAAGCAGAAGCTAAGTGATCTATAAGGTGAGAATTGACGGCCTCAAGGTCTATGCCTATCACGGCGTGCTGCAGAGCGAAAAGGATTATGGCCAAGACTTCTATATTGATGTCCACCTGGATATTGAGGCTGGTGGCGAAGACCGGATTGACTCAACTGTTTCCTACGCCACCGTTGCTGATGAGGTTGTCAAAGTTGCCACCAGCAACAAATTTGATTTGATTGAGACTCTTGCCAGTGAGGTGGCAAAAGCCGTTTTGGCTCTTGATCCAAGAGTGCTCAGAGCAACCATCACCATTCATAAACCCGCAGCCCCGATTGGGCATGAAGTGCGCGATGTTTCAGTAACCATTTCGGGAGCGCGCGGTGAAAACTAGAGCCGTTCTGGCACTAGGCAGTAACCTCGGCGACCGCGAGCAACACCTTCGGCAAGCACTCTCTGCCTTAGCAGAACTACCTTCTACTGAATTGATTGCATCTTCTTCTTTTCTAGAAACAGTTGCCGTCACCGAAGTTGGTGAGGACCAATCCAGACCAAGCTATTTGAATGCCGTGGCAATTATTGATACCGATCTTGCTGCCCAGCAGCTGCACGAGCTAACTTCCGAAATTGAAAACTCCCTGGGCAGAGTGCGGCAAACCAAGTGGCAAGACAGAACAATCGACGTTGATCTGATTGCCTTTGGCAGTGATGTGATTGAAACAGCAAACCTAGTGATTCCGCACCCAAGAGCTCACCAAAGGCTTTTTGTCCTGAAGCCGTGGTTTGAGTTAGAACCCTCTGCTGAAATTCCGGGGCATGGAAGGATAGCTGACCTGATTGCGGAGTTAGAGAAATGAAGAACTTGCCACCGACGCAGCTGCTGACGTTTCTGATTGTTGGTTTAGTAGCTGGCCTGTCCAGCTCGCAACTGGCAACCAGTTTTGGTTACAGCTTCTTCGTCAGCCCAACTTCGATGCTGATAGTTCTGCCAGTGATTGCGGTAGCCATCTATTTGTCTAGCTATCCCATATTTCGCTATCGCAAAAAGGCGGAAAAGTATGAAAGCGGGCCCAGGCCAACCAGGCCAAACCCGTTTTTTGCATTCAGGGTTTTGCTAGTTTCCAGAGCGGTTGCGCTTACCGGATCGTTATTTGCAGGTTGGCATCTGGGGCAACTTTTGTGGTTGATTAGTTTTAGCGTTGCACCAGCTGGCCTTGTGCTTCCTACGGTGCTAGGGCTCTTGGGCAGCGCCAGTATGCTCGGTGGCGGATTGCTGGGCGAATATAACTGCCGAGCACCGCGTGATCCTGGTGAGGGGACAGAGTGAAGATAGGTGTAATTGGCAACGAGCCAGCCGGTCCTGTCCTGGCAAAGGCATGGGCTAATGCCGGTCACGAGATGATTGGTGTTTACGTAGAAACTCCTGCTGCCATTGATCGAATCGAAGCACTTCTGCCAGATGTTCCAA
Source organism: uncultured Aquiluna sp. (assembly GCA_964614615.1). Lineage (GTDB taxonomy): Bacteria > Actinomycetota > Actinomycetes > Actinomycetales > Microbacteriaceae > Aquiluna. The sequence goes on from CAZTLT010000092.1 coordinate 2,856, forward strand.
TTGCGCCAATGGCAGCGGTAGTTGAGGCAGCCGAGCTAATTCTGCTGGCTATTCCGCCCGATGACATTGAGCTAACCGTGGCGGGGCTTTCTGATCTGCAGCTGTTTGGTCCAAGGAAAATTGTTCTTCACCTTTCTCCGCATCGCGGCTACGGGGTACTCGCAGATGCAGCGCAGCAGGGTGCAATTCCAATCGCAATGCATCCCCTAATGCATTTCACAGGAACTTCGATGGATCTGAGCGTGATGAAGGGAGCAACCTTTGTGGTCTCTACCCCCGACACCTACAGGGCAATCGCTCAAGCGCTGGTAATTGAAATTGGTGCAGAGCCAGTCGAGCTCAGCGAGTATCAACGAGCCGCTTACGCGGAAGCATTTGAAGTCGCTCGAGACTTTTCATCCTTAGTAGTTCAACAGGCTATGGGAATCTTGGCGGAGTCAGATGTTTCTGATCCGGCTAAGTTAATTGGTCCGATTGTTCGCTCCGCCGTCGATGATGCGCTCGCATCACCGATTCAGCCAATAGATCCGCGAGATGCTGAGTGATTCTCTGCCACAGCGCTAAAGAATTAGCCGAATTAGTTTCTCAAGCCAAAGAGCAGGGGAAGACTGTTGGCTTTGTCCCAACCATGGGTGCTTTGCATGATGGTCACCTTTCGTTGGTTGCCCAGGCGCAAAAAGCTAATCAGTTTGTTGTCGTAAGTATTTTTGTGAATCCACTGCAGTTTGGAGAAAAGAGCGACTTCGATTCTTATCCCAGGACGCTGGGAGTCGACGCTCGCTTACTCACCGATGCCGCAGTCGATGTTTTATTCGCACCAAGCGTGCAAGAAGTTTTCCCTGCTGGCTTGAGTTTGCCAGAGCCCACCCCAGGCCCAATAGGTGAAAAGTTTGAAGGCGAGTATCGGCCCGCTCACTTTGTCGGCATGCTGAAGGTGGTCAGTCGATTGTTGGACTTAGTTCAACCAGACAATGCTTATTTTGGCGAAAAGGATGCTCAGCAGCTGGCGCTAGTAAAGCAAATGGTGAGTGGGCAAATTTCTGCTGGTCGACGTGATCCAATGAAGGTGATTGCTTGCAAGACAGTTCGCGATGAGCACGGCCTTGCTTTGTCCTCTCGCAATTCAAGACTTACCGCCAGTGAGATTGAAGTGGCGCGCAGCCTATCGCGAGCACTGCTAGCGGGCAGCAAGGCTGGCAAAAAACGAGACCAGATCTTGGCTGCTGCCAAGGCCGAACTAGCTAGCGAGGCTAGACTTGAGTACC
>CAZTLT010000093.1:0-4018 GCA_964614615.1 uncultured Aquiluna sp.
GGATCGAGTTTTGCAAACCTGTGACCCGATTTACTACCGCTGGAACCAGTGGCTGTTCCTCCAGTTTTATAAACGAGGTCTTGCTTATCGGAAAAACAGCAATGTGAACTGGTGCCCCAGTTGTCAAACTGTTTTGGCCAATGAACAAGTTGTGCAGGGACTATGTGAAAGATGTGACACTCAGGTCACGAAGAAAGCCCTAACTCAGTGGTATTTCAAGGTGACCGATTACGCAGACCGTTTGTTGGATGATTTGGACACTCTGGAAGGTAAGTGGCCGGCCAAGGTTCTAACCATGCAACGCAATTGGATTGGTCGCTCCTACGGCGCAAATGTGAAGTTTGAAATTTTGGGTCGCAAGCAACCGGTGACCGTCTTTACTACCCGGCCCGACACTCTTTACGGCGCAACCTTCATGGTTGTAGCGGCCGACTCAGATTTAGCAAGTGAGCTTGCTTCCGAAGCCGAGCCCGCGGTAAGAATGGAATTCTTTTCATACCTAGAAAAGACCAAGCAAACCTCCGACATCGATCGTCTGGCAACTGACAGACAGAAAACCGGAGTCTTTCTGGGTCGCTTTGCAATAAATCCACTCTCGGGTGAACAGATTCCGATTTGGGCATCAGACTATGTGTTGGCCGACTACGGCACTGGTGCGATCATGGCGGTGCCGGCTCATGACGAGCGCGATATGGCCTTCGCTAATGCAATGAACTTGCCAGTGATTACTGTGGTAGACACAGGGGAAGAAGATCCTTCCGTCAGCAAGGTTGCAACCTCTGGCGATGGGGTAGTGGTTAACTCTGGAGAGCTCACCGGGCTGCGCAAAAACGAAGCCATTGAAAAAGCCATTGAGATTTTGCAAAAGAGAAATTTGGGAGAGCGGGCTAAGAATTACCGGCTTCGCGACTGGCTGATTTCGCGACAGCGCTACTGGGGAACTCCGATTCCAATTATTCACTGTGAAAAATGCGGTGAGGTGGCAGTTCCTGAATCGCAACTGCCGGTTGAATTACCAGATAGTGCTGGATTGGATTTGCAACCCAAGGGAACTTCGCCGCTGGGTGCAGCTAGTGACTGGTTAAACGTGGCTTGTCCCAGCTGCGGCGGACCTGCCAAACGTGACTCTGACACCATGGACACCTTTGTTGATTCATCCTGGTACTTCCTTAGGTTCCTCAGCCCAAATAGTGATCAGGTGGCATTTGATCAGGCTGAGGCTAAGAAGTGGGCTCCGGTTGATCAGTACGTCGGCGGTGTCACTCACGCAATCCTGCATCTGCTTTACTCTCGCTTTTTCACCAAAGTCCTGTTTGAGATGAAGATGGTTGATTTTGAGGAGCCATTTAGTCGCCTACTCAATCAGGGAATGGTTTTAATGAACGGCTCCGCCATGAGTAAGTCGCGCGGCAATCTGGTCCGACTCAGCGAACAGCTCGATGAGCACGGGGTGGACGCGGTGCGATTGACGATGGCGTTTGCTGGTCCACCCGAGGACGACATTGATTGGGCTGACGTTTCGCCAGCTGCCTCCGGTAAGTTTTTGGCTCGCGCCTGGCGCATTGCTAAAGACGTAACGAGCGCAACTTCTGCAGATGTTAGAAGTGGTTCAATTGATGTTCGCAGGGCCACCCACTCATTCCTTGCCGCATTTTCGGAAGCAATTGAGGGCTTCAAGTTCAATGTTGGGGTTGCAAAGTGCATGGAGCTGACCAATGCGCTTAGGAAAGCCATTGACTCGGGACCGGGTGGGGCAGACCCAGCAGTTAGGGAGGGGGCGGAAGAGCTAGCAAAGGCAATAAGCCTCTTCGCTCCCTATACGGCGGAAGATATGTGGCAGCAGCTTGGTCATCAGCCCAGCGTGGCCTTGGCCACTTTCCGGGCGGTCGAAAAAGATCTTCTGGTGCAAGAAACGATTACTGCAATTGTCCAAGTCGATGGCAAGTTGAGGGACAAGTTTGAGGTATCGGTTTCTATCTCAGAGCAGGAACTGCGAGAGCTGGCACTCAGCTCAACCGCAGTCCAAAGGTTGCTGGATGGCAAAGAGCCCGTCAATGTCATTGTGCGGCCACCCAAGCTTGTCAACATAGCTACCAAATAGCCCTCTATTCACAGGCTGTTTGTTCGCCTGACTAAATCTTTGAGCTGAGCCGCATGCTTGACCAATGGATCAAGTATTCGAATGGTTTCGCCAGCAAACCCTTGCAAAGCGCTGGCAAATATTTCTAGCCGCCGCGCTTGCTTTAGCCGTGGTGGGTTACTCCCTTTCAACTACCAACTCTTCTCAGCCGCAACAGGCAAGTGTTTTCGAACCACTCCAATTCGAATCCGCAATATTTGTTCATGTAGTTGGCGAGGTTGCAAAACCCGGACTCTACGAATTAGCGATAGGCGCCAAGGCGGCCGATGCAATTGATGCAGCGGGAGGACTGACTAAAAATGCACAACCGGAGAGTGTAAATCTCGCTCGTCCCCTCTCAGACGGCGAACAGCTGGTTGTGCTCTCAGTAAGTGATCAAGCTGCTGGCATAGGAAAAATCTCCGTGAACAGAGCCACTGCCTCCGAGCTGGATGAACTTCCAGGTATCGGCCCAGCCCTGAGCGAGCGGATAATCCAGCATCGGGAAGAAGTTGGCGGATTTAGGACGATTGAAGAGCTAACGGAAGTTAGCGGAATTGGAACCAAACTCTTTGCAAAAATTCGAGACAAACTCACACTTTGATTCTTTATTTAGCTGCCGGCTACTGGTTTGTGCTCTGGATTTTCGCACCAACTGGTGCTGAATCAGGTATTAAGCGCAGCTATCCAAGAATCGAATCCATTGAGCTGCTAAGGGAGAGTTTTTTATCAACCTTGAATGGCGTTTCACCGGAGGCGGAGGCGCTGGTTGCTGGTTTGACAATTGGCGAGCGGGACTTGGTGAGCGATGAATTAGCTAGTCAAATGCGCGATCTCTCGCTAACTCACCTCGTTGCGGTTTCTGGAGCAAATCTAGCTATTGTGCTCGGTTCAATTTATTTTTTGACCGCAGCAATCGGACTTGCCAGAAGCATGCGATTCTCAATTGCCCTATTGGTGATGAGTGGCTATGTGCTGTTGGTTGGCCCAGAGTCATCTGTGATCAGGGCTGCCACCATGGCGTTATTCGTCATGCTGGGTTTGTGGCTGGGACGTGGCAGCAGTCCCATCTATGCCCTTGCGAGCGCAGTTTTGCTGCTTCTGCTAATAGACCCAGGTCTGGCAGTCGATGTTGGCTTCGGCTTGTCGGTTTTTGCAACTGCTGGATTGGTTGGTCTTACTCCATTGATCTATCAGAAACTTGACGGAAAGCTTCCCCGCGTTTTAGCGGCTGCGATTGCTGCCACGTGTGCTGCGCAAGTTTACACACTGCCAATAATTCTCTATCTACAACCTTCGCTTCCGATTTACTCCGTCCTAGCCAATCTGCTGGTGGAGGCCACCGTTGCGCCAATCACTATTTTGGGTTTGATAAGTGTTTTGCTCTGTCAGTTGCTCCCGGCTGCAGCGATGGTGTTTAGTTGGTTGGCTTCGCTTGGCGCCCAGTGGATTGTTCTTATCGCCAGTCAACTCTCCACACTCCCGCTGGTTCGTCTGCACTTTCTGCCAGGGGTCTGGGGAATATCAGTGGCGGTGGTATTCGCCGCTTTGCTCACTATCTATTTAAAGAATCAACGCTGGAGAGCAGTCAGCAAACTGGCAATTTACATGACCCTGATCATGACAGGCAGTTGGATAGCGACCGATTTGATTAGGCACAAAACCTTTGCCGGAAACTGGCAAATCTATGCCTGCGATGTCGGGCAGGGAGATGCGCTACTGGTTAGAAGCCAAGGGGAAGTTGCGCTGATAGACACCGGTAGAGATCCGGAACTAATTGAAAATTGCCTCAACGATGCTGGGGTCAGCAAGATTGATTTACTGGTCCTCACTCACTTTGATGCCGATCACGTTGCCGGTTTGCCCGGGGCCATGCCGCGAGTCAGTGGTGAAATGTTA
>CAZTLT010000094.1:0-3996 GCA_964614615.1 uncultured Aquiluna sp.
AACATCGCGATAGGACCAAGTAACCGCGGCTAAAGCAAGGAATGTAGCCATAGCAATTACTCCGTAGAGAATTGCAGGCATGGGAAGCTCGGTGTGGTGCACAATCGCACCCTCAGAAATCAGAATAGAAATCACTTTTACTCCTTGGTTATCTCTAGTCTAGCTTCGGACTTGTCCAGACCCTCGGACTAGCCACTTAGTACTGGTCAATTCTCGCAATCCCATGGGTCCTCGAGCATGCAGTTTCTGGGTCGATATTCCAACCTCAGCGCCAAATCCAAACTCTCCCCCATCCGTGAAGCGGGTGGAGGCGTTCACCATAACAACAGCCGAGTCATTCTCGGCTAAAAATCTTTCAGCGTGGGCCTGGTTGGTGGTCAATATCGACTCTGTGTGATGAGTTGAGTAACGGGCAATGTGACTAAGGGCTTCGTCTAAATTTGCTATCACCTTCACCGAAAGATCAAGACTCAAATACTCGGTGGCCCAGTCTTCCTCCGTTGCCGGCACGCACTCGATTATTTCTTGTGTTTTGGAACAGCCGTGAATGGTTACACCAGCTTCTTTTAGAGCCTTTGCTATTTCCGGCAACAGTGACTTAGCCACATCTTGATGGATTAGGAGAGTCTCCAGGGAGTTGCAAACCGAAGGTCTCTGCGCTTTCGAATTCACCACAATTGGTGCCACGATGGAGTGGTCGACTTCGGAATCAACGTAGATGTGGACAATTCCATCGCCAGTTTCAATAACCGGCACCTTAGATTCATTGACTACCGTATGGATGAGATTTGCTGATCCTCTGGGAATCAAAACATCAATCAGCCCACGTGCGTGCATCATCTGCTGCGCACCTTCTCGTCCAAATTCATCGATTGTTTGCACTAGTTGATGAGGCAGGCCGACTTTTTTCAAGCCTGCTTGAATGATGTCAACCAAGACTTTGTTTGTATTTTCGGCTGCAGAGCCGCCGCGAAGAGCCACGGCGTTGCCGCTTTTTATAGCAAGTGCTGCGACGTCGATTGTGACATTTGGCCTTGCCTCATATATGAAACCAATCACGCCGAGCGGAACGGATACTTTCTGGATTAGCAGGCCATTTGCTAGCCGCTTTTCCTCCAGAATTTTGCCAATCGGATCCCCTAAGTCGATGACCTCACGAACAGCCTTCACAAGACTGGCAATTCTTTCAGGACTAAGTTTGAGTCGATCCAATAAACCAGTTGAGAGCTTTCCCTTTCCGTTTTCCATATCCATGGCATTTGCAGAAAGGACTTCCCCTGCACGAGCTGCCAGCTCATCAGCAATAGCACTCAGAGCTTGGTTTTTCAGGGTAGCTGGCGCAAGGGCTAACGAAGGCGAGGACTCCTTAGCAGCCTTCAGAATATCTTGCACACCCATTGCTAAAGCCTAATCTCGTTTGTCACTTACTGGCTTAAACCAAGTGTGTGAGCACTTGGCACTATCAATCCTGTCAACGTTAGCGGCGGAAGTCAGAAGTACACTCACTCCCCCGCTGGTGGCCAGTCTCGCGGCAGCAAGTTTTGTCAAAGCGCCTCCTGTGCCATATCCGGTCGAAGTGCCAGAGATCTCAATCGCTTCAAGTTGATCGTTTGCCTCGACAACTGCAATCGGCTCAGCGCCTGGTTCACTCGGTGGCTTGGTGTAAAGAGCATCGATGTCGCTAAGCAGGACAAGGAGATCGGCCTTGGCGAGCAAGGCAACCCTTGCAGCCAACTGATCGTTATCGCCGAATCGAATTTCATTGGTAGCAACTGAGTCGTTTTCATTAATGACAGGTAGTACCCCAATTTCTAACAGTCGCTCTAGAGCTCGCAAGGCGTTTTCCCTGGTAACCGTTTCGTCTAGATTGTCGACCGTTAGAAGAATTTGTCCTGGCATTAGTGAGTGCCTAGAAAGAGATCTTTCATATCGGCTCATCAACTTTGCCTGGCCAATACTTGCAAGTGCCTGTGAAGTGGCAAGATCCTCGCTCTTTACGGTCAGCCCAATTAGTGGCGCTGCAGTAGCAATCGCACCAGAGCTGACAACAATAACTTCCTTGCCGGAATTCTTTAGCCTTACCGCAAGATCAACAATCAAGTCCAGGTTGCCCTCATTGGCACCAGTAATGGAACTGGATCCAACCTTGATAACAACTCGCTTGGCCCCTGCCAGTAGTTCCTGATTACTCATTTTCATCCGTCTTTAGATTCTTTTCCCGAATGGCCTGACGCTCAGCTCTGCCGCGGGCACGCTGGTCCATCATGTCGTAGTACTCAGCTCGACGTTCTTTGGTAGTTCGGCGATCACTACCGTCAAGCCGAACATCTGTCCCACGCGGAGACTCAATAGTTTCGACAACCGATGAAATGTAAGGATCCCAATCGAATACAACACCGTTTTCTCTGCCGATGATGACAGTTGATCCAGCCTTAGCACCAGCTCTAGTTAGGGCGTCTTCAATTCCCAGTTTGTTCAGGCGCTCCGAGAGGTAACCAATCGCCTCTGAATTACCAAAGTCTGTTTGAGTAACCCAACGTTCTGGCTTTTGACCCGTAATGCGGTAAATGACTTCCCCATCCAGCTCTTCGGACTGAACCAAGAATTTAGAATCCTCTTTCTCTTCCAGCAGAGAGAACCGTCTGACGGCTTCGACCTTTGGCCGATGGGCAGTGGCAAGCGCGGCAAGCGCGAAGCTGAGCTGAGATAGTCCCTCGCGGGATGCCGTTGAAATTAGAAATACCTGGAATCCCAAAGCTTCGAAGTCCGCCTTCACAAACTCTGCCAATTCCTTAGCCTCTGGCACATCTACTTTGTTTAGGGCAATTACCTGCGGGCGGTCAAGCAGAGGAAGTTGACCCTCTGGAACCTGGTACTTGGCGAGCTCCTGCTTTATTACCAAATAGTCTGACATCGGATCGCGGTTGGGCTCGAGGGTCGCGCAATCGATGACGTGACAAAGTGCACTGCAGCGCTCGACGTGCCTTAGGAAGTCAAGGCCCAGACCTTTGCCCTCGGAGGCACCTTCAATCAGTCCAGGCACATCAGCAATGGTGTAGCGGTAGTCACCGGCCGCCACCACTCCAAGATTGGGATGAAGTGTGGTGAATGGATATTCGGCAATCTTTGGTCGGGCCGAACTCAATGCTGCAACCAGCGAAGACTTACCCGCGGAAGGGTAGCCAACAAGCGCAATATCAGCAACGGTCTTGAGCTCGAGCTGGATGTCTCCCTGCCAGCCTGGCACACCAAGCAAATGAAATCCCGGGGCAATGCGTTTGCGATTGGCTAGCGCCGCGTTTCCTAAACCACCAGCGCCACCGCGTGCTACGAGTAATTCCATTCCGGAATATTCAAGATCGGCAATAACATTGCCCGCTGCGTCCTTCACCACTGTCCCAACCGGAACTGGTAGAACTAGATCTTCCCCCATTTCACCGTTGTTGTAATCACCCTTACCGTCACCACCCGATTTCGCTACTCGGTGTGGACGGTGATGATAATCCAACAGGGTTGTCACATTGTGATCACTGACTAGGGTTATTGACCCACCATCTCCCCCGTTACCGCCATCAGGGCCCGCTAGTGGTTTGAATTTTTCGCGACGAATCGAAGTGCAGCCATCGCCACCATCACCTGCGCGCAAGTGAAGAGTCACATGATCGACAAAGCTGACCATATCTCTCCTCAACTAAAAAGAGGCGGACCCTTCGGGTCCGCCTCGGTTTTGAAAACCTTTACTGGGTGACTACATTCACCACTTGTCGACCCGACTTGGAACCAAACTGAACTGCACCGGCGGCCAGTGCGAACAATGTGTCGTCTTTTCCAATGCCGACGTTCTTACCCGGGTGGAAGTGTGTTCCGCGCTGACGAACCAAAATCTCACCGGCATTGACAGCCTGGCCATCGTGGCGCTTAACTCCCAAACGCTGTGCATTTGAGTCACGACCGTTGCGGGTGGAACTAACTCCCTTTTTGGATGCCATTTCTCTC
>CAZTLT010000095.1:0-3987 GCA_964614615.1 uncultured Aquiluna sp.
AAGAGCCACCTGACGGAATCGAACCGTCGACCTGCTCTTTACGAGGGAGCTGCTCTACCGACTGAGCTAAGGTGGCGATAGCGCTTGTGAGTCTACTGGAGTTTAGTAATGGCACCCAGTCGTTTGAGCCGAGCGATAGCGGCATCTTCAATTGGTGAATCTGGGCCAATAATAAATCTCCCAAATGCCAATAAGTTCGTGACGACTGGTCGCAGCAGCCAAAGCGGCAAATGTCGCATTCCAATTTTGGATTGTATTTCTTCTGGTAACGAAGCTAGCGCAGCCTGAAATAGCAATGCATAGACAGGCTTGGCTGGCTTCGGAAGCGGTGCGTCTTTGATCCACCGAATAACTGAAAGAGCTTTCGCATCACAATTTAGAACTGAGGCATAGTCGCTCATAGTCTTCAATAACTCAGACTCGTTAGCGGGCACGTCTGTCAGACCCAACGGTTCAACCGATTTACCCCAGAGCTTTACGTAGGCATCAGCTCCGCCAGGAATTTTTGCTCTCGAATAAAGCTGATGTGAGCGAAGGAAAGAATCCATAAATGCGATGTGGACCCAAAGCAAAAGGTCTTTGTCACTGGCACGATAGTCCTGCAAATTTCCCTGCTTATCTTGGTATTTTCCACTGACCTTGTCGTGCATGCGATTTACTCGACTGGCCTCTTGCTGAACAGCTTGCAAGGATCCGAAAGTGGTTACTGTAAGCCACCGAATGGTGCCGGATAAGCGCCCAAGTGGATCTTCTTCATACCTGGAGTGCTGGGTTACTCCACCCAAGGCTCCTGGATGCATAGCCTGCAATAACAGTGCTCTGATTCCACCTACCAAAGTTGCAAAATCTCTGTGCACTACCCATGGGGCATCAGTGGGCAGAAAAAGGCCGGCATCATCACCTGCCGCCACTGCCTCCAACCAAGGAGGAATACCATCGGGTGCTCCAGAAAGCAGGCGGCGAAACTTGCGGGAAAAGTACTCCTGCACCGCATTGTTTGCCATCGTCGCCTAACCTTGTATGGAATCAATTAGGAGCAACCATGACTGAGGCTGAACTAATCCACGAGTTTCAAAGAAATCGGCTACACATCATCCTCGCCCAGCTAGCCCCCACTGGTCTTTTGGCTTTTGCAGCCATCGCAACTCCTGCAATTTCTGAAAGTAATCAGTTTGTGGTTCACGCTTTTGCGCTAATCCTGCTGGCTTCGGGAATCCTTGGGGCACTTGCCGAATATTCAGCGGCAGCACAGGCTCAGTCAGTGATCGATGATTTGAAGACCCTGCCCGGATCTTCCGCCTTGCGCAGTCGAGTGATTAGCTTTAGGCCCTGGCTGGAAATTGTGAAGTTTGTTACGCCAGCTATTTTTATTGCAATTTACCTAGCCATCCTGGCCGGTCTCTATCTTTAGAGGCAGTTGAGATTTGTGGTGCCTAGATCCAACCCCTCAAGATAGGCATCGACTAAAGAGTTCACGCATCGGTTTGAGCCGTAGGCGGTGTGACCCTCGCCTGTCAGAGTCAGCAGCTGTCCATCGAGCAGTTCTGCTAGCGCCTGGGCTTGTTCATAAGGAGTAGCTGGATCGCCAGTTGTGCCAATCACCATCGGTCGATTTGCAAGTTCTACGTTGTAGTCAAGTTTTTCCATGCCGATACCTTCCGGCCAGCCAGTGCAAGAAATATCTGGAGAGCTGAAGTATCTGCCAAACACTACGCTCGCTTTTTCAATATCAACACCCAATTCTTTTCGCTCTGGTGCAACTGCTCTGTCTGCACAGGAGATGGCAAAATTGGCCTCGTTGATGTTGGTCAGGTAGCCGCCATCGGGATTGCGATCGTTATAGAAATCAGCCAGCAGCAGGAAGATTGTGCCATCACCATCGAACGCTCCATCAAATGCCTGTGACAAATACCGCCAAGACTCTTGCGAATACAAAGTGACAATCATCCCTGAGATGGCTGGCTGAATACCAAGCGTTCTTTCCGAATCTGTGGGCAGCGGAACTGTCTCTCTAGCCTGCAGAAAACTTGCAATTACACCCATCGCTGAGTCAACATCACCGCTAAAGGGGCAGGCTGTTTGAGTTAGGCAGTCAGCAAGATATGCCCGAAGAGCCTTGTCAAATCCCCGCACCTGTCCAAGCAACTGTGTGCCAGGATCGGCATTGGGATCAACGGCGCCATCCAGAATGAACTTTCCGACGCGATCTGGAAAAAGTGCAGCGTATGTTGCACCCAATTCGGTTCCGTAGCTGTAGCCAAGAAAATTCAGCTGCTCTTGACCAAACAAAATTCGAATTAGATCCATATCCCTAGCGGTCTGCTGAGTATTGAAATAGGCCGGTGAAGGTCCAGACTTCTGGCAACTTTCAGCAAAGCGCTTAACCAAGTCTTTTGAAAACTCCAGATCTTCCTCAGATCCATAGGGGTAGGGAGATTGACCATAGAGAACTTCATCCTTGAGCTCTAAGTCCGTACACTCAACAGCGGTTGACTCCCCTACACCGCGCGGATCAAAAGCCAAAACCTGAAAATTCTCTCTCAGCCAGCTGGTTCCAACAGTGTCGTAACCATCTCGAAGCCACTTGGTAGCGGTCGAACCCGGTCCACCCGGATTCACCAAAATTGGCGGAAGATCTTCTGTTCCGATTTTTCTCATCAGCTGAATCTGAACAAACTCACCGGTTTCCGCGGTCCAGTCCAGAGGAGCAAAGATTTTTGAGCACTCAAATCCATCACTGCAGTCGCTCCAGATCAAATCTTGTTCGTCAACTGCACCGGTTGGGGTGGGCGCTGGGACTAGCTGATCAATTGCCGCACAGCCGCTGAGAGTAAGTGCGCAAGCAAGCAATAATGCTCTAAGCCGCAACGAAACTCCTAACAATTAGCTTTGTGCACAGGGACTCCAAGACAACCAAGTCTCGCACGTTTGACTCGAGCCTAGATCTTGAAACCGAGATAGCTTCCAGCACCCGAATGGAGTCATCGGCTGACGTGGTAGCTGCTCTGAGCTCAATCTCTTCGGATAACTCTTCATTTATTAGTGGCGTGTTAGCGCCGAGTTGAATGCTGAGGATGTCACGAAACAGGCTTTCCATGTCAGTAAAGATTCTGTCTATGCCATCTCGCAAAGAGCGGGTGTTTCGTCGCTTTTGATTTTCTTCTAGCTGGCGAAACTCGCTTCTGAGATTGGCAGGAATCTTTTCATCTTCAATTCCATAGGCCGCCAGCAGTTTGCTGCGTTCTTGCAGGTTCTTTTCCTCGCTACTTGACTCGGCATCCTTTTTAGCTAGTGCGAGCAGGCGTTCGGCAGTCGCCATCGCACCAGAAAGATTCTTGATACCAACAATTTCTCGAAGAGTTTCCATGCGCCGCTTGCGCGCATCCGCGCTCATCGCAAGACGCCTCGCCATACCCACGTGCTGTTGCGCCTGCCGACTGCAGGCCAGAGCCAAGTCTTCCTTCACGCCATCGCGCTGCATCAGCAGTTGGGCAACTTCTTCAGTGGAGGGAAGTCTAAGGACAACGTTTCTGGTGCGGGAGCGGATGGTGGGGAGCATGTCAGCCGCAGATGGAGCGCATAAAATCCAAACCGTTTTGGGTTGCGGCTCTTCCAGTGCTTTCAATAAGACATTGGAGGTTCGCTCAGTCATTCGATCGGCATCCTCAATGATCACGATGCGAAACTCACCGAGAGTAGAACCAAGGGCGGCAAACTGAACCAGCTGCCGAACTTCCTCAATCGAAATAATGACCTTGTCAGTTACCAGCATTCGAACGTCTGGGTGCGCATCTGCTGCAATAAGTTTGCAGCTGGCACAGGCCCCACAACCAATTTCTTTGCACTGCAACGCTGCAGCGAAAGCACGAGCAAGGGTTGATCGCCCCGAACCAGCCGGTCCAGTGAACAACCAAGAGTGTTGAAACCCGGCTTCTTTATCTTCGACGACTCGTCTTAGCTGCTCAATTGCCTCGGGCTGCCCAAGCA
>CAZTLT010000096.1:0-3155 GCA_964614615.1 uncultured Aquiluna sp.
GAGGCAAGGGACTGCAAATCCCTCTACACGGGTTCAAATCCCGTTTCCACCTCCACGGATCTACAAAATCATGTCCTAATACTGTTTTACAGGACAATGAATTGTTACATTCATAAGCATTTTTTTCATCGACTATTGAGTACTTTGTCGGTGTGCAAATCGATGACAACGAAATCGTTCATCATTTTAAGGGTGAAAGTCCAATCAAAACTCTCATATTTCTTATGAGAGATCAACGTAAAAATATTTTTCTTGCTATTTTCTTCTTTTCGGTCAAGCATTCGCCTTCTTGGTTTATTCCGCTCATAACCGCAAATTTGATTGATGTCGTTGTTCAAAAACAAGGAATCGTTCCCTTGGCACTCAATTCTGGAGCATTGATTCTCATAGTGCTGCAAAACTTTCCAACCAACCTGCTGTATGTGCACTATCTTGCGAAAGCTGTTCGTGATATCGAGAACCGACTGCGCTCGGCACTGGTTGTACGCATGCAACAGTTAAGTATCGGGTTTTATCAACGGACCAATGCTGGCGCTCTTCAAACCAAAGTGGTCCGTGATGTCGAGAATATCGAGCAAATGCTCAGGCACATGTCAGATGGCGGACTCGCGGCGATTAACAGTTTTATGGGAGCTGTAATTATTACCGCATTTCGTGTTCCAAGTTTTCTCATTTTTTTCTTGCTGGTTGCACCTATCGCTTCCATTGCAATTATCAGGATGCGCAAGTCTCTCAACGACTTTAATGAAGATTTCCGAAGCGAGATTGAGAGAATGTCATCGAGAGTAAATGAGATGACAACGCTTCTTCCCGTAACGAGAGCGCATGGTCTTGAATCTCGCGCATTGGGAACCATGCGCGAGTCGTTCTCATCCGTGAAGGCAGCCGGCCTGAGACTAGACAAAATCAATGGCAAATTCAATGCTGCTGCTTGGGTGACATTTCAAATGGCCAACGTTCTTTGCCTGATTCTCTCTGCCTATTTTGCGATGAATGGCATGTATGGAATATCCGCGGGTGATGTTGTTTTGCTCACTTCTTATTTCGGGATGCTCATAGGTTCAGTGATTTTGTTGGCGAGTTTGGCTCCGGCAATCTCAAAAGGTTTATCTTCCGTACGCTCGCTGAGCGAAGTACTCGAGTCACCAGACTTGGAAATTAATCAAGGGAAGAAGAGAATTGATGCGGTAGAAGGAAACATCACTTTCAATGAGGTCGAGTACACCTACTCAACAAACCATAAACCTTCACTCTCCGATATTTCTTTTTCTGCAACACCTGGAAAGATGATTGCCTTAGTCGGGCCTTCAGGGTCAGGTAAATCCACTTTGATCAACTTAATTATTGGATTTTTGCGTCCAACTGGCGGCACGATCACATTAGATGACCAAGATATGCAGACTTTAGACCTGCGTTCGATGAGAAAGCATTTGTCGGTTGTGCCTCAGGAGTCAGTCCTTTTTGATGGAAGCATTTTTGAGAATATTGCATATGGGTTAAGTGATGTTACAAGTAAAGACATTGAACTGGCGCTTCAAGCTGCGAATGCATGGGAATTTGTAAAGGCATTAGAGTTCGGGATACACACCATTGTTGGTGAACGAGGTGCGCGACTTAGCGGTGGCCAAAAGCAACGACTCGCAATCGCTCGAGCGCTTATTCGTAATCCGAGAATTTTGATTTTGGACGAAGCGACGTCAGCTCTTGATTCAGAGTCGGAAGGCCTAATTCAGTCTGCACTGAAAGTTTTAATGAAGGATCGGACAACATTTGTCGTGGCACACCGATTGTCTACCATCAAGGAAGCCCATTTGATTCTTGTGTTGGATGAAGGTCGTATTGTGCAATCTGGAAGACACGAAGTCCTGAGGAATCAACCAGGCGTCTATCAAAGACTTTGTGACGCACAATCATTTATAAGTGAAGAAAACTAAGGAGACGTCATGCTCATCGGATTAAATAGAACAGAGCTGGAAACTATCAAAGTAAAACCGACTGCCTTGCCGGACTTCGATGATTTCTGGACCTCGACCCTCAAAGAATTTCTACCCAGTTTCCCCGAATACTCTCTTACCCTCGCAGATTCACCTCTAACGCTTGTGTCGGTTCATGACATAACCGTTTCGGGATTTAATCGCGATCAAATAAAAGGATGGTTCATCCAACCGAAAACCGCCGAAGAAAAGACGCCCTGCATAGTATTTTTCGACGGCTACGGTGGTGGGCGTGGTCTCCCCCATGAGTGGCTTTTTTGGGTAAATGTCGGGTACCGAGTCTTGGTGATGGATACAAGAGGACAAGGCGGTGGTTTTAGAACTAGCGACACGCCTGATGGCTCTTACGTGAGAGATCCTCAATCTCCAGGATTTATGACTTCAGGCATCTTGAATCGAGATAACTATTATTACAGACGCGTCTATGTGGACGCTGTCGCTTTTGTCGAGGTTGCGAAAGTATTACCCGGCGTAGATCCGGAACGAGTAATTGTTGCAGGCGGAAGCCAGGGTGGTGGCATAGCTTTAGCTGCTGCCTCCTTAGCTAAGGGCGTTTTTGCTGCAATGCCGGATGTTCCTTTTCTCTGTCACTTCAAGCGAGCAACTGAGATGGTGGATACATATCCGTACCATGAAATTACTTCTTACTGTCGCATTCATCGGGATAAAATTAATCAAGTTTTTGAAACGTTGAGTTATTTTGATAATTTAAATCTAGTTAAATCTGCACAATGTCCCGCGCTGTTCTCTATTGGCATGCACGATGCCGTGTGCCCTCCCGATACGATCTTCGCGGTTCGAAACAATTATCAGGGAAATGTCACAACGGCGATTTATGAATACAACACACATGAGGGAGGCAGCGTGGCACATCAACTTGTGCAGGCCAGATGGGTTGAGAAACTACTATCAGAGGCGAATCGATGATCAAGCATGGCGAAAATTTAGGTTATGGGTTTAACGCCCAGTGGGCATACTCAAAAGGTCACATGGAGAGAGCGCTCCCCGCCGATAATCGAATGCTTGATTTCATGGCCAAATATGATTTTAAGTTTCTAAGGCTTCCTACAGATTATCGATTTTGGATTGATCATCTTGATGGCCCAATTCACGAGCCATTCCTAAATTTGCTTGACTCCTATATTCACGAGTCAACCTCTC
>CAZTLT010000096.1:3165-3871 GCA_964614615.1 uncultured Aquiluna sp.
ATTCACATAAGTCTGAATCTCCATCGCGCACCTGGATATTGCATAAATGGATGGGATCTTGAAGAAACGAATTTGTGGAGCGACGAAGCCCCTCAAAGAAACTTCGCCAGACTATGGAACGCCGTCGCCGAGCGATATAAAGGAAAGTACGAGAACCTTCTTAGTTTTGATTTAGTAAACGAACCACCTGCCGAAGGACAACGTGGTTTCACTCGGGATATTCATCAAAAGGTCATTCGAGAAATAACTCGTGGCATTCGGGAGATCGACAGCAATCGCACAGTAGTCATCAATGGGCTGGCAGGCGGACACCTTGCCATGCCTGAGTTAGCTGATCTTGATGTTGTTCATAGCGGCCGTGGATACCAACCGATGTTGGTGAGTCACTACAAAGCAGAATGGTGGGACGGTAGTAAAGGAATGCCAGTACCAACTTACCCATGTGAATATGAAGGCAAGTATTGGAATCGTCAGACACTCTGGGAGTTCTACGAACCTTGGCGACGAGTCTCAGACATGGGAAGACCTGTGCACATCGGAGAGTTCGGATGTTATCGATACACAGATAACGCTGTCGCTCTGGCTTGGTTTACAGATCTCTTCGATATTTTCAAAGAGTCAGGCTGGGGATATTCACTCTGGGAGTTCGATGGAAACTTTGGAATCGCCAATCACGGGCGCCCTGGCACCAAGTACGAAAACTTCG
>CAZTLT010000097.1:0-3773 GCA_964614615.1 uncultured Aquiluna sp.
ATCTTGGATTAGCAATTGATATTCCAAAACCAGATGGAACTCGAGCCTTGCTGGTACCGAATATCAAAAAGGCACAAAAGCTCAATTTTGCGGAGTTTCTAGCGGCCTATGACGATCTGGTGGCGAGAGCACGCGAGAACAAACTAGCTGCCGATGATTTTGCTGGAACAACTATCTCGCTAACCAATCCTGGTGGCATTGGAACCGTTCATTCGGTACCAAGACTCACCAAGGGTCAGGGCTGCATCGTTGGCGTTGGAGCACTGGAATATCCAGCACAGTTCAAGGGGCTAAGTGAAGAGCAGCTAGCCGAGCAAGGAATCGGCAAGGTACTAACGCTTACCTCTACCTATGACCACCGGGTGATTCAGGGAGCAGGAAGCGGAGAGTTTCTTAAAATTGTGGAAGAGCTTCTGCTGGGTGAGCGCGACTTCTACGTCAAGATCTTCTCGGACATGCGCATTCCATACACCCCGGTGGTGTGGGTAAGTGACTTCCACTGGGATCTCGCGGATCAGTCGGGCAAGAACACCAGAATTCAGGAATACATCAACGCTTTCCGTGAGCGCGGACACTTGATTGCCGACATTGATCCACTGGAGTATGTCCAGCGCTGGCACCCTGATCTAGACATTAGAAACTACGGACTATCGCTGTGGGATCTGGACCGAACCTTCAAAACTGGTGGCTTTGGTGGCCGCGTCAAGGCTAAGTTCCGCAATATGCTCGGCATTCTGCGCGACACCTACTGCCGCACAGTTGGCATCGAATACATGCACATCGCAGATCCCGCTGAGCGCAAGTGGTTCCAAGACACTCTCGAGCAGCCCTATCGCAAACCATCAAAAGAGGAACAGTTCCGCATTCTTGCCAAGCTGAATGAAGCGGAGGCTTTCGAGACTTTCTTGCAAACCAAATTTGTTGGCCAAAAGCGATTCTCCCTCGAAGGCAGCGAATCGCTTATTCCAGCGCTGGATCAAATCTTGCAGGCAGCTGCCGATTCCAAGCTAGAAGAAGTTGCTATCGCCATGGCTCACCGCGGTCGCCTAAACGTATTGACCAACATCGCCGGCAAAACTTACGGACAAGTATTTAGAGAGTTCGAGGGAAGCACCGATGCTAAGGGTGTTCAAGGCAGTGGAGATGTGAAGTATCACCTGGGAACCCATGGCACCTTCACCTCAGCGCATGGCTCGTCCGTGAAGGTTTACCTGGCTGCTAATCCCTCTCACCTGGAAGCGGTAAACCCTGTACTCGAGGGTATTGTCCGCGCCAAGCAAGATCGCCTAGGTAACCCTGACAACTATCCAGTTCTACCAATCCTCATCCACGGCGATGCCGCATTTGCAGGTCAAGGTGTTGTGCCAGAAACCATGCAGTTCAGCCAGTTGGAAGGCTACAAAGTCGGCGGAACAATTCACGTGATTGTGAACAACCAGGTTGGCTTTACTACCCTGCCAAAGGACGCCAGAACTTCCACCTATGCCACTGACTTTGCCAAGGGTATTCAAGCTCCGATTTTCCATGTCAACGGCGATGATCCAGAAGCGGTTGTGAGAGTTGCGCAGATTGCTTTTGACTATCGTCAAAAATTTAACAAGGACGTAGTGCTGGACATCATCTGCTACCGTCGCCGCGGTCACAACGAAGGTGATGACCCCTCGATGATTGAAGCCAAGCGCAGCGTCCGCACTCTTTATATGGAAAACCTGATTGGTCGCGGAGACATCACCCAGGCAGAGTTTGATCAGGCAAACGCCAGCTTCCAGGCAACCTTGGAAAATGCCTTCGTTGAGGTGCACGAGGCGATGAGTCAGCCAGTCGCGCTCCCCGAGCGACCGGTTGGAATTGGCACAACCGCCAGCGAAAAGCAGGCACTGGCTAAACCAACCGCAATCAGCAAGGAAGTTGTTGAAGCAATAGGAAATGCTCACGCTAATGTGCCAACCGGCTTCACTGTTCATCCCAAGCTGGCTCAGCTGTTGCAAAAGCGCTTGGAGATGAGCCGCGAGGGCGGAATTGACTGGGGCTTTGGTGAACTGTTGGCCTTTGGCTCACTGCTGATTGAGGGAATCAAAGTTCGCCTCGCTGGTCAGGATGCAAGGCGCGGCACCTTCGTGCAACGGCATGCCAGTTTCTTTGACAGAGAGACTGGAGCTGAATGGATGCCGCTGAGCTTCATAACCGAGCAGCAAGCGCAGCTTCAGATCTATAACTCTCTTCTCAGCGAATACGCTGCCATGGGCTTTGAGTATGGCTATTCGGTAGAAGAACCAAACGCACTCACCCTCTGGGAGGCACAGTTTGGTGATTTCGCCAACGGCGCGCAGACCATCATCGATGAATTCATTTCGTCTGGCGATCAAAAGTGGGGCCAGCAGTCATCGCTAGTCTTATTGCTTCCACACGGCTACGAAGGGCAGGGTCCGGATCACTCTTCGGCCAGAATTGAACGCTTCCTGCAGCTGTGTGCTGAAAACAATATGACAGTTGCGCAGCCATCCACCCCTGCCAGCCACTTCCATCTGCTGCGCAGACAGGCTTATGCAACTCCGCGCAGACCACTGATTGTCTTCACGCCTAAATCAATGTTGCGACTTAAGGCAGCCTCGAGCGATGTCAGCGACTTCACGACTGGCACCTTCCAACCGCTCATCGCTGATCAACAGGGACTGCAGCCCCAGAATGTAAAAAAGGTTCTTTTATGTTCTGGCAAAATTTATTGGGAACTGTTGGCAGAGAGTCAAAAGCGCGCCAGCGGCGACACCGCAATCATTCGGATTGAGCAGCTCTACCCAACACCTGTGGAAGAAATGAAGCAGGCTGTAGCGCAATATCCGCAGGCTGAGTTGCGGTGGGTTCAGGATGAGCCAGCTAACCAAGGTCCTTGGACCTACATGGGACTGTTTATGTCAAAGTATGGAATCAACCTCAAGGTAGTTTCCAGACCGGCTTCCGCATCCCCCGCCACCGGTTCCAGCAAGCGTCACGCTGCGGAACAGGCCGATGTCATTGCCAGGGCGTTTGCTGACTGATGCGCAATCTTCGAGTGGTAGTTCTCGGCGACGAGCTACTAACTGGCGCAGGAGATCCGAAGGGTCTGGGCTGGCTAGGAAGAGTGCAAGCGCGAATTCCACAAGGTGACGACGTTGCAGTCTTCCCTTTGGCAAAAATCGGTGAGACTACTGCTCAACTGCTCGAGCGCTGGCAGAGCGAGGCATTACCAAGATTCAGCAAAGAAACCGAAAACTATTTGGTGCTGGCACTTTCTTCGCAAGACATCTTGGCTCAAACCACCATCTCTCGTTCACGATTGAACCTGGCGTCGCTGCTGGATGATGCGATAAGAGAGGGTGTGAGTGTGTTTGTGGTGGGACCAACGCCTACCGGTGTTCTGGAATACGACTCTGAAGTTGGTGAGCTAAATGCAGGATTTGCCGACGTCGTTAAGCGCAGACAACTGAAATACGTTGACTGCTTTAGTCCACTAAAGGACCACGAGGGTTGGTTGGCTGAAGTTACTAATCACCCGCGGAGATTGCCCGGGCAAGTTGGCTATGGCTTAATGGCTTGGCTGGTTTTGAACAGAGGATGGTTCGAGTGGCTGGGGATGACTGAGCCTCAGTCGTGATCTTGAATCTCTCGCAGGCGCTGCTTTACTCGCTCCGCTAGCTCGTCAGTGGGTGCCTCGTCACAGGAGCGCTGAATAACCTGGTTGAAAACAATCTCAATGTCGTAGTGCTTCTCGCACGACTCACAATTAGCGATGTGGG
>CAZTLT010000098.1:0-3739 GCA_964614615.1 uncultured Aquiluna sp.
CGCTTCCCTCCAGTTGAATAACGCTTGTGTAATTACAGCGCTGTAAGTATGGCTTTGTCAAGTTGGATTTTTACCGGCAGTTACCAAACTGTGAAGAAAGGCTCAAGCTGACCTTTAGAGACTGGAATTTGAGGGTCTCATCCAGATCAGCCAGGAATCTTTAGGACCTGACCCACCCGGATTGAGTTGGCGTTGCTGAGATTGTTCAGCTGGGTGATGGAGGCAACCGAAACCCCAAATCTGGCCGCTATAGCGATGAGAGTGTCCCCTGCCTTTACGGTGTAGGTCCGCTGAGTCGGGGTTGGCGTTGGAGTAGGAGACGGGGCAGGGGTTGAGGAACCTGTCCGAGCCGGAATCTTCAGCACTTGTCCCACTCGAATAGTTGTGGATGTTCCAAGGTTATTTAGTTGCTGAATGCTGCTAACGCTTACTCCAAAAGTAGATGCGATTCGCAAGAGTGTGTCACCTGACTTAACGGTGTAGCTGCTCACAGTTGGAGTTGGGGTAGGCGTTGGAGTCGGAGTTGCTGTTGGTGTTGGAGTCGGAGTGGGGGTAGGGCTTGGCGCAGGATTTGACTTACTAGGGATCTGTAGAACTTGTCCAACCCTCAGAGTTGTTGAAGTTCCCATGTTGTTCAGACTCTGGATGCTGCTGACGCTGACGCCAAACCTCCTGGCAATTCCCAATAATGTGTCCCCTGAGACGACCCGATAAGTGCTGGGGTTAGCCGACTGAGTTGGTGTTGGGGTTGGTGTAGCCGTGGGGGAAGTTGTTGGAGATGGTGTCGGAGTAGGCGTTGGTGCTGGGGTTGGCAGTGTTCCACCAAATACCAAATCACCAAACTCGCCATTCGGGACAGTCCCGCCAGTTGGCACTTCAGCAGTTTGTGGTGCCGTGCTTCCAGTCGGAATCTTGCTTGCGAAGTAAGCAGACACTTCGATGAGGCCAGGGCCTTCCCCGCGCAAGCGTTCGAAGTGAGCCCAATTACTTAGTCTGCGCTTTTTGCCATCCTCTATGTAGAAGATCTGGCGTCGGGTATCCCTAATGAAAGGACCAACCACTTTTTCAGAAACTTTAAATGCCGAGCAAGTGCTGCTGGAGAGCGGGTAAGGATTTCCAGGGAACTCGGCAATAGCAACATCAGAAATTCGATACAGAGTTCCTTGGTCTAGCAAGTATGCTCCAGACTCACACTGAACCTTAAGCGAATTGAGCCTGCTTCTCACCTTGAATTTAGAAAGGTCAGAAGACTTTATTGTTGAGATACCCGCGCGGGAAATACTCTGGGCCTGAGCCAGCGACTCTAGTCGCACCAGAGAAACCACTCCGTCAGCTAAGAAGTGTGTGGTGCCCTGCTTAACAATCGATCCTGGCGCAATGGCAAGACCAGCACTTGGTAATGCAGCTAGAGCAGATTGAGGTATCTGCACCACTTTTGGTTGCTCCAACATTGTCAAGAACCTCTTAGTCATATCTGACGTTGCAGAAATTCTGCGAGTAGAGGCGTGAACCAAGTAGCTGAGTTTGTCACCTGGTGCGCTCACCATGACCGGGGAGCTGAGTTGCCCCTGCACGGTGGGAACCGCGTTGAGCAGGCTGTCTGGCACAACAACGAATTTGTTGGTCCAATTGGCTGGATCGGTAATTGGAAGTTTTCCGTCTGGAGTGATGACAAATGAGCTTCCACTTTGAGATGCAACAAAACCGCTGATGATGTCGGGATGCAAACTCGGTGCTATTACCGCCGCATCTACTTTCGCGCCGGTTGAGTTGAACCAGCGCTGAAGATTAGTGGCGGAGGCTAGGTTTGCGACAAATCTATATGTCTTGCCGCTACTAGCCACCAGGATGTCTTTAGATCCATTTAGCGCAAAAGTCGCGAGTTCCGAAGCCAAGGCGGAGCCGGGGCTCAGGGTGGCAACCTGCTCGACGTTTAGGTCAATCTGAACTTCCGCCTGACCGCCAACTGTGTTGAGCGCCAATGGATCAACAACCTGTCGATACTTCCCATCTTCAATCCAATACTGGATTCCTCCGACTGAAGTCAGTCGAGTCAACAATCCACCACTTGGGAAGTTACTTAGCTGCAAGGAAAGAAGTGGTACAGCCGCATTGCAATCGAGGCCATACTCTGCAGCAATTGCGCAGTCCGCTACCTCGTATCGTTTGGAGCCGGCTAGAACAAACCTCTTATTAGTTGTGCTATCAACCACCATGTGGCTCATGACACCGGCCTCTTGGAAGCTTTCCAAATAAGCCTGAGAAATAACGCCCAATGGGCCAAGCGGTGTCAAGGACGCCAAGAGCTTTGGATCGCTGACCAGGAAACGCTGGTTGTTGACAATCAAATAATTCTGAGAAGACTCGGATTTCAGTAGATAGCCACCGCCGATTGGCGAGCCAAACCAGTCATGATAGAAGCGCCAAAAGTTTCTATTTCCGTAGGCCGAGCAGCTATCCCCCGTTCCATATAAATTGTTCAAAGCTGCATCGTTCGGGGTATAAGGGGTGTAGTAATAAAGGTTGGCCGTAGCCTGGTTTCTTAACTCAAAACTCTTGCTGCCACAGGAGGCCTTTGGATTGAATCGCATGCTGATAACGCGCCCTGGCTTCCAGTAGGTAAAGGAGCCAGCTGGATTGCCATACCAGCGGAACTGTTTAGCAGCTCGATACATTTGATTGAAAAGTCCGACGTAGACCTTTCCGCAAATTCCAGGATCAGAATCGGGACAACCAAAGCCCATGGCCGCTCTGTACATGTAGGCAGTTGGTTTGGTTGAGGTAACTAGTCCCTGTTCTTTCTGCAGGGTGACAATCAATACTCGAGGATTAATGCCGCAGGCATTGGCTATGGCGTGGATGACCTGAGCAGCCGAAGCTT
This sequence comes from uncultured Aquiluna sp., assembly GCA_964614615.1. GTDB lineage: Bacteria > Actinomycetota > Actinomycetes > Actinomycetales > Microbacteriaceae > Aquiluna. Next base: position 2,882 of record CAZTLT010000098.1, read on the forward strand.
GTGGGTTGGCAGGAATTGCGGCGCAGGGTCCGACATCGTTAGGTGCAGTGGCTGGGGTTTCGGGTATTTCAAACCTTGCGTTTTTAAGACAGTCAATTGCAGGATCGGTTGCCCGGCAGTCGCTGACGCGAGAATCAAGAAATCGCTGGATTTCATCCACCGTCATAGAGCCAAAGTCGAAAAAGACGCTGTCACTAATTATTAGCCCCGGATCAAAGGCACTTCCTGGCGGGGCCGCATTTGCTGGTGGCGGCAGTGCAACTAACCAGCCACCAATAAGCGCAGTCGACACTAAAGTCGTCAGAACTTTTTTCATCAGGGAATAACCACCGAGGTCGCAGCCGATTCACCGATGTGTCTGTCAGACTCGTAAGTTACTGTCACCACCCCGTTGCCACTTGGCAAATCAGATAGGGGGATTTCAATCGGGTAGCACTGGGTGTAACCAGAGGAGGGTTCGGCAGCAACTTCAAAAGTTTTATCAACACTGCCGCCTATAAATCTAACTGTGCAGGTTCCGTCGCTTTCGCTGATGCTAGGAATCTGCGCGACCACTGTCAGGATCGCCAACTCCTCATCAACCACCGCCATCAATACATCGACAGCTGCCTGCACCTTCGGTTTGGCCGTCTCGGTCGGGGTCTGAGTTGGTTCAGGGGTCTGAGTTTCTGTTGGAGTTTCCTCTGGGGTTGGACTCTCTGAAATTGATTCTTCTGGCAGGCCCTCAGCTCCCCAATTGGGATAGAAAACAGAGCAACCGGTGAGCAGGGTAAGAGTGATTGCCCCAGTCAATAATGTGCGAAATCTAGGCATGGCTCACCTCCAGCTACCTTCAACCCTAAGTTGAGATTCTTAAAA
>CAZTLT010000099.1:0-3693 GCA_964614615.1 uncultured Aquiluna sp.
CCAGCAGATGTGTTTCCTAAATAAAGGTTTGCAGATTTCTCTCACCGATGAGCGAGACGGAAAAACCGATACCTACAAATACGATCTCGGACTAATGGATTACGTCAAATACTTAAATTCAGCCAAAAAAGTTGAAGTTGTTCACGACGACATTATTTCTATTGAATCTCAAACCAAGGACAAAAAGATGTCTTTGGAAGTTGCAATGCAGTGGACCACTGGATACAACGAAGGTGTCCACACCTATGCCAACACCATCAACACCCACGAAGGTGGAACCCACGAAGAAGGCTTTAGAAGCGCAATCACATCTCTTCTAAACAAATACGCTCGTGATAAAGGACTGCTAAAAGAAAAAGACGAAAACCTAACCGGTGACGATGTTCGTGAAGGACTAACCGCGGTTGTCTCTGTAAAACTCTCCGAACCGCAGTTCGAGGGTCAAACCAAAACCAAGCTTGGTAACACTGAAGCGAAAACCTACGTTCAGAAAATCGTTGCCGATCAACTCGGCGACTGGTTTGAAAGAAACCCATCGGGCGCCAAAGAAATTGTTCGCAAGGCAATTCAGGCCGCCGCTGCGCGACTAGCCGCACGAAAAGCAAGAGAAGCAACCAGAAGAAAGAGCTTGCTTGAATCCGGTGGCATGCCAGGAAAACTTCGCGACTGCTCCTCCAGAGATCCAAAGATTTCGGAAATTTATATCGTCGAGGGTGACTCGGCAGGTGGTTCTGCTGTTCGAGGCAGAGATCCGGAAACCCAGGCAATCCTTCCGCTGCGCGGAAAGATTCTAAATGTTGAGAAAGCAAGACTCGATCGAGCACTTGCCAACACCGAAGTGCAGTCGCTGATTACCGCGTTCGGAACCGGTATTGGTGAAGAGTTCAATGTCGACAAGATCAGATATCACAAGTGCATTTTGATGGCCGATGCCGATGTTGATGGCCAGCACATCCGAACACTTCTGCTGACACTTCTTTTCAGATACATGCGTCCGCTAATTGAGCACGGCTATGTCTATATGGCGCAGCCACCGCTTTATCGAATCAAGTGGTCAAACACCGAAGACGAATACGCCTACTCCGATGCCCAGCGCGATGAGCTAATCGCCAAGGGTCAAAAAGAAGGCAAGAAGCTGCCAAAGGAAAACTCGATCCAGCGCTACAAAGGTCTGGGCGAGATGGACTACGACGAGCTGTGGGAAACCACCATGAACCCCGCCACCCGCACCCTGCTGCAGGTGACCCTGGCCGATGCCGCCCTGGCAGACGAGATCTTCTCAACCCTGATGGGTGAGGATGTCGAAAGCCGCAGAACCTTCATTCAGCGCAACGCTAAAGACGTTCGCTTCTTGGACATCTAGGAGGAACTAAGTGTCAGATCAGATAGACAAGATCGAACAAATCGACCTCCAGGTCGAGATGCAAAGAAGCTATCTCGACTATGCGATGAGCGTTATCGTCGGCAGAGCCCTGCCGGACGTTAGAGATGGTCTCAAGCCGGTTCACCGCAGAGTTTTGTATGCGATGTATGACGGCGGCTACCGTCCCGACAAGCAGTTCTCTAAGTGCTCACGTGTTGTTGGTGACGTCATGGGTCAGTACCACCCGCACGGAGACGCAGCCATCTATGACACATTGGTTCGCCTCGTTCAGGAGTGGAACCTGCGCTACCCACTTGTTTGGGGCCAGGGAAACTTTGGTGGTCCCGGTAATGATGCCGCCGCTGCACCTCGATACACCGAATGCAAGATGGCACCGCTTGCCATGGAGATGGTTCGCGACATCGACGAAGAAACCGTTGACTTCCAAGACAACTACGACGGTAGAACGCAAGAACCAACGATTCTTCCTTCGCGCTTTCCAAATCTTTTAGTCAATGGCTCAATTGGTATTGCTGTTGGAATGGCGACCAACATCCCGCCACACAACTTCAAAGAAATTTCCGAAGCTGCCAAATTTGTTTTAGAAAACCCAGACAAGACCGGCGAGAAACTACTAACGGAACTTCTCAAGATCGTGAAGGGACCAGACTTCCCAACCGGTGCTCAGATTCTTGGCCGCAGTGGAATTGAAGATGCTTACCGCACCGGTCGCGGCTCCATCACAATGCGCGCCGTTGTCACGGTTGAAGAACTGCAGGGAAGAACCTGTTTGGTGGTTACCGAACTGCCTTACCAGGTCAACCCCGACAACCTAGCCCTACGCATCGCGGAGCTGGTCAAAGAGGGCAAGCTAACCGGCATCGCAGATATTCGCGATGAAACATCGGGCAGAACCGGCCAGCGCCTGGTGATTGTCTTAAAGAAAGATGCAGTAGCGAGAGTCGTACTAAACAATTTGTATAAGTACACCCAGCTACAAGAAAACTTCGGAGCCAACATGTTGGCACTGGTGGATGGTGTTCCAAGAACCCTCACCCTCGACGGCTTCATCACCCACTGGATCGACCACCAGATCGACATCGTTCTGAGAAGAACCAAGTTCAGACTAAAGAAAGCGGAAGAGCGCGCTCACATCCTGCGCGGATATCTCAAGGCACTCGATGCGCTAGATGCAGTAATCAAATTAATTCGTAAGAGCCAAACCGTTGATGACGCTCGCGATGGTCTTATGAAACTGCTTGAAATTGATGACCTGCAGGCAAGAGCAATTCTGAACATGCAGCTTCGTCAGCTGGCAGCACTTGAGCGCCAGAAAATCATTGATGAGGCAGCAGCACTAGAAGCCGAAATCAAGGGCTACAAAAAGATCATCAAGGACGAGAACCTGCAGCGAAAGATTGTCGGCGAAGAACTCGCCGAGATCACCGAGAAGTATGGTGATGACCGAAAGACTCAGATCGTTGCAGCCGATGGTGATGTTTCGGTTGAAGACCTCATCCCCGAAGAGGGAATGGTTGTGACTCTAACTGCGGGCGGCTACATCAAGCGCACCAGAAGCACCAGCTACCGCGTTCAACACCGCGGCGGTAAGGGCGTGAAGGGAACCTCACTGCGGGCAGATGACGTAGTGCAAAACTTCATCGTTTCAACCACTCACCACTGGCTGATGTTCTTTACTAACAAAGGACGCGTCTACCGAGCAAAGGTGCACGAGATCCAAGAGGGATCGCGCGAGGCAAAGGGACAGCACGTTGCCAACCTGCTCGCACTCCAACCGGATGAGCGAGTGGTTGAGGTAATTGATCTGAAGGATTACAAGCAAGCCCCATACCTGGTAATTGCAACCAAGCTTGGCTTGGTGAAGAAGACCGAGCTTGAGCTCTATGACACTCCTCGATCCGGTGGCATCATCGCAATTAAGCTGCGCAAGGACGATGAGGTCGTGAATGCGATGTTGGTTGAAAAGAAAAACCGATTGCTGCTGGTTTCCAAGAAGGGAATGTCAATCTGTTTCTCGGCTGACAACGACTCCCTCCGACCAATGGGTCGCGACACCTCCGGCGTGACGGGCATGAAGTTCCGTAAGGGAGATGAGCTACTTTCTGCTCGAGTAATCGGCAAGAAGGGATTCGTCTTCGTGGTGACAGAGGGCGGCTACGCCAAGCGCACCTCCGTCGACCAATACCGAGTCCAGGGCCGTGGCGGCCTGGGGATCAAGGTGGCCAAGCTGGATGAGAAGCGCGGCGACCTGGTTGGATCAGAAATTGTTGACGAAACAGATGAAGTACTAGTTGTATTGGCTTCCGGAA
>CAZTLT010000100.1:0-3688 GCA_964614615.1 uncultured Aquiluna sp.
CAGCGAGCGCCGACAGCGTTGGTGAAGAGTATGAAGCCGCAATTTTAGGAAACGTCAAAATCGATGGTGAACCTATTCAAGGTGTTCGCATCGTGGTGGATGGAAATGGCTACACGGCCGAAACCGTCACCGACGAAAAGGGCCGCTGGCTCATCGGAGTTCCAGAAACCGGCAAGTACAACGTCACTCTTGACGAATCAACTCTTCCGGAGGGAATTGCTGTATTAGAAGGTGGCGCAACCCAAGAGGTTGAGTTCGGTAGAACAGATCGTGTAACCAAGAACTTCTTCATTGGTGAAGGAACACGAAATACCACATCTTTATTTGATCAAATAGTCGCTCGCATTATCTATGGAATCAACTTCGGTTTGATGCTGGGTCTAGCAGCCGTCGGCCTTTCACTGGTGTTTGGAACCACTGGACTTTCAAACTTTGCACACGGTGAGATGGTTACCTTTGGTGCGGTCTTTGCACTCTTCTTTGGAGTAGTGCTGCAGCTTCCGCTGTGGGTAGCTATTCCAATAGCGGTGATCCTGTCTGCTGGTTCAGGCTGGCTGATGGATGTTGGGCTCTGGCGACCGGTTAGAAAAATGGGTCTTGGCATTGTCCAGCTGATGATTGTTTCGATTGGTCTCTCACTCGCTCTTCGCTACATCATCCAATTCTTTATCGGTGGTGGAACCGAGCAGCTGCCAGGTTTTGATGCCCCAAGAATCACGCTGTTTGGTGCAACCGCTCTTAGTGTCACCGACATGTTCTCGATGGCACTATCGCTCGCTGTCATTGGTGGGTTCGCCTTCTGGCTACTCAAGACCAAGACCGGTAAAGCAACCAGAGCAATTTCGGACAACCCTGATCTTGCTGCCGCTTCCGGAATTGACGTCGACAAGGTAATTCGAGTTGTGTGGGTAATGGCTGCGGGTCTGGCTGGACTAGCCGGAGTTCTCTGGGCTTACTTCCGTCCTGGAATCAAGTGGGACATGGGAACTCAGATTCTGCTTCTAATCTTCGCAGCCGTTGTGCTGGGTGGATTGGGAACCGCCTTCGGTGCTCTGGTTGGTGCACTGGTAGTGGGAATCTTGATTGAGACTTCCAGCCTGATAATTCCTGCCGACCTGAAGTACGTCGGTGCACTAGTTGTTTTGATTTTGGTTCTACTGGTCAGACCACAAGGTTTGCTTGGTAAGAAACAAAGGATTGGGTAGGAGGAAACCATGGACTGGGGATCGATTCTCAATAACACTCTGCAGGGCCTGCTAACTCCCACCACCCTCGCATTCTCGCTCGCCGCACTGGGACTTGCAATGCACTTTGGTTTTGCAGGTCTTCTCAACTTCGGTATTGCGGGCTTTATGGCAATCGGTGGCTACGGCTATGCAATCTCGGTTCTAACCTTCGGTCTTCCCTGGTGGGCGGGCATGCTGGTTGGAATTGTTGGTTCAATTTTGTTTGCCTTGCTGCTGGGTATTCCAACCTTGCGACTGCGCGGTGATTACCTTGCAATTGTGACAATCGCGGCTGCAGAGATCGCGAGACTACTTTTCCTAACCACCGCTTTCACCGACGTCACCGGTAGCGCAGATGGACTGTTTGGTTTCAACATCAGAACCGATGGCAGTGGCTTCCAAAACGCCAACCCCTTCCCAGCCGGCAGCTATGGCGCTGGGCCTTTCACCTTCAACGAGCAGAGCTTCTGGGTATTGGTCTTCGGCCTGGTGATGCTAGTGCTTGGAGTGGTTCTGCTCTGGGGGCTTATGCGCTCCCCTTGGGGAAGAGTCATCAAGGGAATCCGCGAGGATGAGGATGCTATTCGTGCTCTGGGCAAGAACGTCTTTGCCTACAAGATGCAGGCACTGGTAATCGGTGGTGTCTATGGAGCAATGGGTGGAATTGTCTACGCGACCTTCGCCAACGTCTCCCCCGGCGTCTTTGTTACCTCGCTCACCTTCTTTATCTGGACCTCGCTCCTTTTGGGTGGTGCTGCCACCATTCTGGGTCCAGTAGTTGGTTCAGTTCTCTTCTGGGCGCTACAGGCATTCCTGACTAACTTCCTCTCAGAAGTTTCAATCTCAGGAATCTTGCCAGTGTCCACCACCCAAGCCTCCACCCTGCGCTTCGTATTGGTGGGAGTTGGTCTAATGCTGCTGGTGATCTATCGCCCGCAGGGTATCTTCGGAGACAAGAGGGAGTTGACCTTTGTCAAATAACACAAGTCCTCAAAAATCAACCGATCTTCACATCGGCGAAGCAGCTCCTGGCTGCAAGAAAAAAGATCCCATCTTGGTGGCAGACAACGTCAAGAAGACCTTCGGTGGTCTCACCGCTGTCGATGTTGAGCACCTGGAGATTCCAAAGAACGCAATCACTGCTTTGATTGGTCCAAATGGTGCCGGTAAGACAACACTGTTTAATCTGCTGACCGGCTTCGACACCCCAGACACCGGTTCCTGGTCACTGATGGGAAAATCTTTGTCTGGCGTTCCATCTTTCAAGGTTGCCAAGTTGGGCCAAGTTAGAACCTTCCAGCTCACCAAGGCACTCGGACTACTCACGGTGCTGGAGAACATGAAGCTTGGCGCCAAAGACCAAAGAGGCGAAAGCCTACTCAGCGCTCTAATTCCAAGCCTTTGGAGAAAGCAAGACGAAGCAATTGAAGTCAAAGCTCTTGAGCTTCTCTCGCGCTTCAAGCTCGATGCCAAGAAGGATGACTTTGCAGCATCTCTATCGGGCGGTCAACGCAAGCTGCTGGAAATGGCCAGGGCCTTGATGACTGATCCAGTGCTAGTGATGCTGGATGAGCCAATGGCCGGTGTCAATCCAGCCCTAACTCAATCGCTGCTGGATCACGTTCTAAACCTAAAGAACGAGGGCATGACTGTTTTGTTCGTTGAACACGATATGCACATGGTTCGTCACATCGCCGACTGGGTAGTTGTGATGGCTGAGGGCAAGATAGTTGCCGAGGGACCACCAGAGACCGTTATGAAAGAAAAGGCTGTTATCGATGCCTACCTCGGAGCTCACCAGGACACCGACTTGGGTGAAGTAACCGGGCGAATCAAGATCATCAAAGGCGGAGGCCAGGCGTGAGCGAAAAAGTTATCGAGGTGAAGGATCTAGTCGCTGGCTATTTGCCTGGGGTGAACATCCTGAATGGAATTAACTTCTACGCCGACAAGGGCGAGCTAATTGGAATCATCGGACCAAATGGTGCCGGTAAGTCCACTCTGCTAAAGGCCATTTTCGGGCTGGTAAAAGTTCGCGAGGGATCGATCACCCTAAATGGCGAGAGCATCGTAGGACTAAAAGCTAACAAGCTCGTCAGCAAGGGCGTTGGCTTCATCCCGCAAACCAACAATGTTTTTCCGTCTCTCACCATCGAAGACAACCTCCAAATGGGAATCTTCCAGCAGCCCTCAAAATACAAGGAAAGGGTTGAATTTGTTGTTTCGATTTTCCCTGAGCTTGGCAAGCGTCTAAAGCAGCGTGCCGGTTCTCTTTCCGGTGGAGAGCGTCAGATGGTCGCCATGAGCCGAGCGCTGATGATGGATCCAGCAGTGCTGCTGCTGGATGAGCCATCGGCAGGTTTGAGCCCGGTTCGACAGGACGAAGCATTTCTTCGCGTTAGCGAAATCAACAAAGCGGGTGTGACTTGCATCATGGTTGAGCAGAACGCTCGTCGCTGCCT
>CAZTLT010000101.1:0-3685 GCA_964614615.1 uncultured Aquiluna sp.
CTAAGAAGACTGCTGCAAAGAAGCCTGCTAAGCGCAAGACTGCTGCTAAGAAGGCAACTGCTGCTAAGAAGCCTGCGAAGCGCAAGACCGCTAAGAAGGCAACTGCTGCTAAGAAGCCTGCAAAGCGCAAGACCGCTAAGAAGGCAACTGCTGCTAAGAAGCCTGCAAAGCGCAAGACCGCTAAGAAGGCTGCTCCAGCTGCAAAGAAGCCAGCTCGCCGTCGTAAGAAGAAGGCTGCTGTAGCTGCTTAAGTAGTCTTAAGAAACTACGTATTCAACCACCTCACGTAATGTGGGGTGGTTGAATTTATATCCGGAAGATATCAATTTGTCGGCGGTCATTTTTTGTGAACAGAGCAGCAGCTCTTTGGCTGCTAGACCGATAAGTAGGTTCATGGCCCAAGCTGGAACGCGCAAAAATGTTGGACGCTTGAGGGCTTTGCCTAGAGCGTGAATTATCTGCTCGCAAGTAGCCGGTTCCGGCGCCGTCAGATTGAAAGCCCCGATCGCTTTCTGATTTTCAATCAGATGAATGATTGCCCTGGCCTGATCTTCGAGGCTGATCCAAGCCCACCACTGCTTGCCGGATCCGAGCGGACCCCCAATGCCGAGTTTGATTAGAGGCAGGAGCTTGCCAAGTGCCCCGAGCTTCTTGCTCATCACCATCGTGGTTCGAATCAGGACCACTCTAGTTTTTGCCTTCTTTGCTTCCTCCTCCCAGGCAAAAGCGAGATCCGATAGAAAACCCTCTCCCTTGGTCGAGTTTTCATCCAGCAGCTCATCGCCCCGATCGCCATAGATTCCAGACGCTGATCCTGAGATCAAGACTTTAGGTGGGTTGGAAGCGGCGTTGATGGCTTCGACCAGCAACTTGGTGGTATCCAGCCTGGAGTCAACTATTTCCTGCATATATTTTTTGGTCCAAGGAATTTTCCCTGTGGTTGCCCCAGCAAGGTTCACAACAGCATCAATTGAGTTCATTACCGAGAAATCAAATTGACCCCGGCTTGCATCGATGAAGACCTCACTGGAGTCTCGCGGCTCTCTTCTGACCAGCCGGACCGGGGTGTGGCCGGCGGTTAACAGTTGCTTCGCTAATTCGGTGCCAATCAGACCCGTTGCACCAGAAATCAGAACTCTCACGTCAGGCTCCCTTTGCTTACCATTCAGCTTCTACAATGGACCCTACTTGTTTATTCCACCGCTTAGGAAATCTTGAACGTTGAACTCTGGGTCTGGGGACTCACCATAGGACTTCTCAGTCTCGTATTACTCGTTGACTTCATTGTCCAGGCAAGACGTCCGCACGAGCCAACCTTTAGAGAGTCGGCTATTCAGGTATCCATTTATGTGACCTTGGCTTTGTTGTTCAGCTTTGTAATCGGTGGCGTATGGGGGCCGCAGTATGCCCAGGAGTACTTCGCCGGGTTTGTTACCGAGTACTCGCTGTCCGTTGATAACATCTTTGTTTTTCTGGTGATCTTCACCCAGTTCGTGGTTCCGCGAGAGCTTCGCAGCCAGGCGCTGCTGATTGGAATAGCAATTGCGCTTTTCCTAAGATTCCTATTCATCGTCCTCGGCGCCGCATTTATTGAGAACTTCACCTGGGCGTTCTATGTCTTTGGCGCGTTTTTACTTTTCACCGCTTTGAAGATAATGAAAGACACCTACGATCAGCTGAAGCGACCCGAGGATGAAGAATACGAAGGTAGTGGGGTAATCAAGTTCCTCCAAAAACACCTTCGCACCACCAAGGACTATCACGGCAGCAAGCTCTTCATTGTTAAAGATGGTGCTCGCCTAGCAACCCCGTTGCTGTTGGTTATGATCGCAATTGGGTTTACGGACTTGCTGTTTGCATTGGATAGCATCCCAGCCATTTATGGTTTGACTCGCGAGCCCTACATTGTCTTTGTTGCCAACGTCTTTGCTCTGCTGGGACTGCGCCAGCTTTACTTCCTGCTCGGTGGCCTGATGGAGCGTCTGAAGTACTTGGGTATCGGTTTATCTCTTATCTTGGGCTGGATTGGTCTAAAACTGGTGATTCACGCACTGCACAAGAACGAATTGCCATTTATCAATGGTGGCGAGCACGTCACCTTCATCCCTGAGATACCAACCGAACTTTCCCTGTTTGTGATTTTGATTACCCTGCTGGTTACCACCATCTGGTCCCTCGCGGCCACCGCTGGTGAGGCTAGGAAGTCAGATCCAAATCGGCAGAAGTAACTGAAGGCGCCAAAAGTCATAGGGGACCGGTAGGCCGATCCAAAGTGACAGATAGAACAAAGCGAGCAAACTTGCCGCAACCAGCAAAACCACGATGCGCTTAGTTCGCAGCTGCTGCACCCCCAGCATTACCCCTCTGCGCCAGTATTGCTGCAGAGCGAGCGTGAGTGCTAGAACTAAAAACGGTGTAATCACAACTGTGTAGAACTGAAAAGCGGTTCTTTCCAGGAAAAATACCCATGGCAACCAACCAGCAAGAAAGCCTAGGACGACAACCTGAGCCTGCCGAGTCTTCCATCGATTTTTGGCAGTCCATGCCAAAGCGAGCAAACCAGCAAACCAAATCACCAGGTTTGGCAAAGCCGTTATTGCGATCGTGCAGCTAGTTAGAAAGCCGCAGTGCTGGGTGCCCTCAAACTGCTCAAAGTAGAAGGCAGTTGGTCGAAGGTTCAATAGCCAAGCGAACGCATTTGACTCATAGGGGTGATCCGATTGCAAATTGGCATGGAACTGAAGTATCTGAATGTGATAGGCCCAAAGCGAACTCCACCAGCTATCGCCGAGCTGCCTGCCCCAGGCACTCTCATTATTTATCCATCCCCACCAACTAATGAGATAGACAACAAAAGAGCTAATGGCAAGGGTGAGCGCGTTTATTAGACCCTGCCAAATCGCTCCTAGTCGATTCAAACCTAGATTTTTCCTGGTTTGCCAATCTGACCAAAACGTATAAAGCCCAAAGGCAACCAGAAAGTAGAGTGCCGACCACTTGACTGAGCCCGCCATACCCATCACAACACCAAGGGCAATCAGCCAAGGTTGGACCGCTAGCTGCTGAGTAGAGCGCAGCCTTCTGCGCCAAGTCTGATCGGCAACTAGCAGCACTAAGAACGCGAGCAAAACAAAGAATGTCAGGATTCCATCCAGAATTGCAGTCCTTGACATGACAATTGATTGCCCCTCGATTGCCAGAAGAAATCCAGCAATGGCTGCAAAGGCAGCAGACTTAGTGAGCAATCGGGCGATGGCAATTATCAAAACGACACTCAGGGTTCCGAGCAGTGCCGTTGTGAATCGCCAACTAAAACTGTTCTCCACTCCAAAAATGCTCAGGCCCAGCCAAATCAGCCACTTGCCCAGTGGTGGGTGCACCACATAGGCAGCTGTTGCTTCATAGACATTCGGCTCGCCGGCCTCAAAGAACTGATTCGCATTCTCTGGCCAGGCTCTTTCGGCTCCAAACAGACCAAGGGTGTAGGCGTCTTTTACGTAATAGGTCTCATCAAAAACCAAAGTGGTGGGGTTGGCCAGGTTGCTGAATCTGATTACTGTCGCCAGCGTCGTGATTGCCAGGGTGGAAATAGCAGCAAAGTAAGGGTGCGTCGAAACCCTTGAGAGCAATTTGGCTAGCGCTGAAACCACGCTTAGATGCTAGTTTGCTTGCTGTGTTGATACTG
>CAZTLT010000102.1:0-3331 GCA_964614615.1 uncultured Aquiluna sp.
ATGACCTAGACAAACTCCAAAAACTGGATAATCGGTCTTGAGCGCATATTTCACGGTTGGAATCGACAGTCCCGCACTTGCTGGATTGCCGGGCCCTGGCGAAATTAGGACTGCGTCATATTTCGCCAGCAGTTCCGGCAGCTCTTCTTCGCTGACCGAGTCATTGCGAATAACCTCGGTCTCGGCCCCAAGCTGCTGCAGATAGCCGTTGAGGGTGTAGACGAAGGAGTCGTAATTATCAAGAACCAGGATCTTTACCATGCTGGGAATTAGCCTACTTGGGTTCTGAAAGGGGGTTTTGGGGTAATAAACTTCTAGCCATGTCTGAATCAAGCGAAAAGAAGCGTTCGAAGCCAGCCAAGCCGGTGATTGACGGCGAAGAGACCAACCCAACCTGGTACAAGGTGACCATGTTCGGTTTCATGATCATCGGGTTGCTCTGGATCTTGATTTTCTACATTTCTTCAGCTCGCTACCCACTGGGCAGCGCAACCCCAATTGATCTTTCCAACTGGAACATCTTGATTGGTTTTGGAATCGCCATGATTGGCTTTTCCATGACAACGCGCTGGAAATAACTACAGCCAAAGTCCGACTCTGAACTGAGTCAGTAGAACAATAACTACCCAAACAATCCCTAGGCCAGCAAACTGTAGAAGTTTTTGATTTGGTCTTCTAGTCGCAGCATAAATACCAGCAATCACAAAACCGGTCACCATGCCACCTAAGTGGCCTTGCCAGGAGATTCCGCTGACAATGAAGCCAAGAGCAAAGTTGATGGCAATCAAAATAAACAGCTGGGAGGCATTGCCACCGAGAGTTCTAATGACCACAAAGTAAGCAGCCATCAATCCAAAGAGTGCGCCTGATGCACCAACCGTTGGTATCTGCGGATCTGATAGCCACAGCACTGCAACCGAGCCACCAACAATTGATGTCAGATACAAAAACAAAAAGCGCCATGCTCCAAGCATTGGCTCTAGTTGTCGACCAAAGATCCAGATTGCGTATGAGTTAAACAAGATGTGCATCGGCCCAGACCAGTCGTGCACAAACCCAGCCGTGAGCATTCGCCAGGGCTCAACAATTGCAAGCACTGGTGCAAAAAAGAACTGATTGGTGAACAGATAGCCCAGTGGTGAAATCTGGCCGAGCCAAATCAAAACGTTGACAATAAGAAGAGCCGAGGTGATTGGTGCCTCGGCTGCTCTAGCTAATCTGCGCGCCACTAAACCTTTTCGATGGTAATTGTTTCAATTACAACATCATCTAGTGGTCGATCTTGTGCACCGGTTGCCACCGATGCAATCTTGTCAACTACTTTGCGGCTAACCTCGTCAACCACCTCACCAAAGATAGTGTGTTTGCCATAGAGCCAGGTGGTTGGCGCAACCGTGATGAAGAACTGACTGCCGTTGGTGCCAGGTCCCGCGTTCGCCATTGCTAACTTGTATGGCTCGGTGAATCTCATCACCGAACTGGTAGCCAGGTCCGCCCATGCCAGTGCCGGTTGGGTCTCCGCCCTGAATCATGAATCCCGCGATGATTCGGTGGAAAATAACTCCGTTATATAGAGGTCCGCTCTGAGTAGCCCCGGTTCTTGGGTGCTTCCACTCAATGGAGCCAGTGGCTAGGCCCTCGAAGTTTTCAACGGTCTTTGGAGCGTGCAAACCGTAGAGATTTACCTTGATTGCTCCGTGATTAGTGTGAAGGGTTGCTACTGAGGTTGGATTTGTCATTGCTCCATTGTGGCATGAAACGAAGGCTCCGATGGACCAGCCTGCCGCTTCCCTCTAGCATTGAGTGCAAGAAGGGCGGTCTAAATGTCGAAAGTCGCGCTTATCACAGGAGCTGGTTCTGGTTTTGGACTTGGTCTAGCCAAAAAACTTGTTGGCAAGGGCTGGGTCGTTTACGCAGCCGATATAAATGCAAAAGCAGCAAAGGCAACTGCCGCGTTCGGCGCAATCCCGCTCACCATGGACGTCACCAGTGATTCATCGGTCACCGCTGGGGTCAAGAAAATAATTCGCGATCAAAAACGAATTGATTTGCTGGTCGCAAACGCTGGCTTTGGCAATTTCTCGGCGGTTGAGGAAACCACCTCTGAACAAGTGAGACAGATTTTTGAAGTCAATGTCTTCGGAGTTGAGCGATGCATCAAGGCAGTTTTGCCGCAGATGCGCAAGCAGAAAAGCGGTCGCATCGTGATGACGACCTCGGTGGTAGCTCACGTCTCGCTGGTTGGACTTGGCTGGTATGCAGCAACCAAACACGCCATCAAGGCGGTTGCCAATGCACTCAGACAAGAGGTTCGACACCTCGGAATCTCAGTGGTAACCGTTGAGCCCGGCACCTCTAAGACTGGTTTTGGATCTATTGCGTTTGGACTGCTTGAAGATGGCCGCGCCTACAGCGACTACGACGGAGTGATGCGGGGGCTCAATAAGTGGCTAGGTGGCATGTACAAAATTTCTCCAGGTCCAAACAAAACTGTAAACACTCTCTTTAGAGCATCCACTGCAGGTATCCCAAAATCTCACTACCCAGTCAGCTGGGATGTCAGAGCATTGAAGGCTGTTTTTTATGCTGTGCCGCGAAGCATGCTTGATGGATTTGTGCTTTGGTTGGCGAAAAAGTAAAGCGCTCGGTTGGTAGCTGGGTTGTTATCTCAGCATTTCTAGCATCGGGTATTTTGCATCTGGTAAATCCAGCGGCTTTTTTATTTCTGCTGCCGCAGTGGACTCCTGAACCTATCTTGCTTGTGTATGTGTCCGGTGTTGCAGAAATCTTGGCAGCAGTGGGTCTACTGCTGAGACAAAAGTGGGCGCCGTTATTCACTGTCCTCGTGCTACTTGCCGTTTGGCCAGCTAACTGGTGGTTTGCAATTGATGCCCTGACTACCAATCCAGAAATTGCATTGATTGCTTGGTTGCGCTTGCCTCTTCAGATCCCACTGATTTGGTGGGCATGGAAATCTCCAGTCAATAAATAGGAGTGCGATGACCAAACCAGGTTGGCTAGATCTATCAGGGCGATTAGTAGTTGTTACTGGCGTCGGAGCGAAAAACTCAATCGGTTATGCAACAGCGCAAGCACTGGGAGAACTTGGTGCCAGTTTGTTTGTTACCTCCCAGAGTAAAAGGTGCACTGAGAGAGCTGAGGATCTTAGACATGCTGGCTTTACAGCAACTAGCTTCTCCGCCGATCTAACAGTTGAAGCTGACATTGAAAAACTAGTTAATGAAATTAGAAAAGTCGGCAGAGTTTATGCTCTGATAAACAATGCAGGAATGTCCTCGATTGCCCAGCCAATGGACACAACCGGTGAAAG
>CAZTLT010000103.1:0-3190 GCA_964614615.1 uncultured Aquiluna sp.
CCACCTTTTTCTTTGAATTTTCAAGGCCTTTGCCCTCTGCCAGGTCCGTCAGCTTCTGGCCAACCAGCTCATTGAACGGTTTTGCGTTTGCGAAGACGGTCAAACCGGTCAGGATCTTGGCCCCGGTGACAACGCCGTCTTTCTGGGCTAGGGCAACAAAAGCCCTGCCGCCGCGGTAGCGAAATCCGCCCATCCCAACGGTAGTTGTGGTGCCGGGTGTTCTGATTTCCTTCAGTGCATCGGCAAATCTCTGCGACTGCTTTACTGCCATGTACAGCTGAAACACCCACATCACTGCTACTAGCAGCAGAATCCAAATTAGTACTTCCATCTCAGACCAACTCTCCTAGCTTGTTGCTCTCGGCGGCTTCCAGCAATTTCATTGCACAGTTAGAGGATGTCACAAGTTCAGAGATCAAACCGCCTCTAAGTGCGGCCAGAATACCCTCAGTCTTCTCGTCCCCCGCTGCGACACCGACCACTCTTCTAATTCTGGCCAGCTCATTCAGATCTAGTCCAACCGTTCTGGAGTCAAGCCGAGAGTTGATGCTCTTGCCGTCTCGATCGAAGAAGCGGCCGGCTAGATCGCCCGCCCACTTAGCAAAGAACTCAGGGTTTTCTTTTTCGTTGATTCCAGCTGATTCGAGAATGTGAAGGGAGCTGTTAGCACCCTTGGAGCCAATCCCAACAAATGCAACATCGGCATTCTTGGCTGACTCGATTACCTTATTCACACTCGGCTCTCTCATCAGTGCCACCTTAATGTCAGGTGATTGAACGATGGTCGGAGCGTGCAGGACCTCGTATTCAGCGTTGAACTTTTCAGCCACTGAACGAATCAGTGTTTCGCCTGAGTAGGCAGCTGGAATCTGAGTCATGCCGCCCATCAGCGGGATGAAGGTGACATCGGGTCTGTTCTCTGGCTCTAGTGCCTCCACCATTGCCTGAATTGATCTGCCCCAGGAAATTGCCACTCGCACTCTTGGCTTGAGGTGATTGAGAAAGCTCTGAACGGCCAGCTGTCCTACTGCGGTGTAATCAGAGGTGGTTCTTGGCACCTTCGCCACCAGCGCTGCTCGCAAACCAAAGCGCGAGATCAGCATTTCCTCAATCTGGGTCTCTCGCTTGGTGGCCTCGTTAATTTTGATTTCAACCACACCGCGCTTTTTAGCAACCGAGAGAATCCTGGAGACGTTGGAGCGAGAGGTCATCAGGGCGCGCGCAATCTGGTCTTGTGACATGTTCTGCTCGTAATACATACGAGCTACCTTCACAATCAGTGCCCGATCTCTAGCTGTTGCCACCCAATACCTCCCCTAGTTCGCGCTCAAATGTCTTCACAACCAGCGCCGCATCACCCGGGTCGGCAATCCGGTGGTCGACCACCAGGGTGAAGGAGACTTTGACCTTGCCCTTCTTGTCCTTGATGGCGCCAATGTTGAACCCTGATGACTGCGGAGCAAATAGCAGGGTGTTGGCCTGTGCAATGCCAAACTCGCTTAAATCTGTAATTGACGTCGTTGAGCCAGAGAGGTTTTCCAGTGGAACCTTCTTCTGTCTGGCTAGAGCAAGCACCTGCTTAGCCTTCTCTTCCCAAGCGGAATCTGAAATTCCATCAACCGCGAAGACTGGCGAGACAAACCCAAGGTCCGTCTTTACCAGCGCCGCGATTCGAGTCTTGGCGGTGACAAAGCTGCCAGCTTGGTATTGCTGGTTGAGTTGGGGGTGCTTGGCAAGGGTTTTGACCCAGGCCCTAGCGAGAGCGATAAATCGCTCATCAAAATTCTTTGGCAGTGACTTCTTTAGCTTGATTGTTCCACTGATGGAGAACTGCGGAATCTGCAGAGATGTTTCAACTACCGACGCGATGTGGGCTCTTGCTTTATCAAGTTTCTCGGAGCTAACACCAAGATCTGATTGCTTGATGATGCCAGCTGGCGATGCTGGCTTGACCTTGGCAAGATCAATTCCTTGTTCCTTAGCAATCTTTCTCGCCCCTGGCATCGCCAGAATGTCGCTAGCGGCAACCGGCGTAACCTCAACCACTTCTTGTATTGCGGGCTCAGCGATTGGCGCAGCAACTGGTGCTGCGACTGGTTCGGGCGTTGCAACTGGTGCCGGTTCTGCTGGTGCAAACATGCCGGCCAAGAGATCTTCGCCTTCTGTTTCAAGAACCAACAGTGGTGCTCCGACCTCCAAGACTTGGCCAGGTCCTGCTACTACTTCAATTACGGTGCCGGAGTGGTCTGACTCAACTTCCATGTCGGTCTTGTCAGTACCAACCACGGCGACTACGTCGCCCGCACTAACTGTTTGACCAACCGCGACGGTGATTTCAACCACTTCGCCTTCGGTCATAGTCATGCTCATCTTTGGCATGACCACGGGAGTCTTTGGCATTAGACACCCCTCATTAGATCTTCAGCCGCTCCGACAATTTCGGGAAGCTGCGGAACAACTGACTTTTCAAGTTGTGGAGCGTAGGGAATTGGAACGTCCATACCGCAAAGTCTCTTCACTGGTTCAGTTAGTGAGTAGATAGCTGGACCTTCTGCAATTCTTGCGGCAATCTCTGCAACAAAGCCAACGTGCTTAGGCGCTTCCTGCACCAGCAATACGCGGCCGGTTTGTGAAATGGATTCGTTAATTGGTCCCATGTCCAAAGGAGAAAGAGTTCTTGGGTCAATGACGGTTACCTCGATTCCCTTTTCAGAAAGAATCGCTGCCGCCTCCAGCGATCTCGAGACCATCACTCCAGTTGCCACGATTGTGAGGTCTTTGCCTTCGCGCAATACCTTCGAGACACCAATTGGGGTTTGGTACATCTCTTCTGGCACGTGACCGGAGGTTTTGTAAAGGAGCTTGTGCTCCAAGACAATCACCGGGTTGGGGTCTGCAATAGCTGCCAGCAGAAGTCCCTTGGCTTCAAATGGTGAGCTGGGAAGAACTACCTTTAGGCCGGGAACATGGGCGAACCAGGTCTCTAGGCTCTGAGAGTGCTGAGCAGCAGCACCGGTGCCGGAGCCAGATGGGGCACGAAGAACCATCGGGACGGATAGCTCGCCACCTAACATGAAGTGGATCTTGGCTGCCTGGTTCACAATCTGATCCATCGCGTGTGCGGTGAAGTCAGAAAACTGGATTTCAACAATTGGCTTCATGCCAACCAGCGCTGCACCAACCGCTGCAC
>CAZTLT010000104.1:0-3087 GCA_964614615.1 uncultured Aquiluna sp.
CACTCTATTCCTATTTGGTGAACAGTCTTTCCCGCAGTTCTTGGTAGCGCTGGGCGGACAGGGCAACAATCTCAGGGCTCAGAGTCGGGGGTTCGCCCTGGTGATCCCAGTGTTCACTGAGCCAGTTTCTGACCATTTGCTTATCAAAGCTTTGGTCCCGAACCCCTTGTTCCCACTGAGCTTTGTCCCAGTAGCGGGAGCTATCAGGGGTAAGAACTTCATCGGCCAAAGTCATCTCACCTGTTGCCAAGTTGTTGCCAAACTCAAACTTGGTGTCAGCCAGAATCAGTCCAGCTTTCTCAGCAACCTTTGCTGCATAGCTATAGATCTCCAGCGATGCTCTTTTTAGCTTTTCTGCAATTTCGCTTCCAACAAGCTCCACAACTTTTTCGAAAGTGATGTTCTCATCTTTCTCACCCTGCGGTGCTTTGTAGGCGGGGGTGAAGATGGGCTCGGGAAGTTTGTCGCCAAACTCCAGACCAGCGGGAAGTGCTATGCCGCAGATGCTCTGAGTCTGTTGGTATTCCTTCCAACCGGAGCCGGAGATGTATCCGCGTACCACACACTCAACCGGATACATCTGCAAGTTTTTGACAACCACCGCTCTTTCTGAAATTTCTGCAGGCGGCAATAGTTCGCTGCTGCGGTGATTTGGAAAATCAATTTGATCCAGCCACCAATTGGTGATTTTGGTTAGTTCAATCCCCTTGCCAGGAATCTCTGGAGAAAGGATGTGATCAAAGGCGCTGATGCGATCGGTTGCAACAATTAGTGCGAGGTGTGAAAACTTTGGATCCGTTGGAACAAACAGTTCTCGGACTTTGCCTGAATAAACGTGTTTGTAACCAGGGATTTCCATTAGCTCACCTTGAGTGCAATGTCATTGCGGAAGTGGCCGCCCTCTAGATGAATTCGACTCATTCCTTCATAGGCAAGTGTTTTTGCTTCTTGGAAACTTTCGCCGCAGCCAACCACTGACAAAACTCTTCCAACCGCACTTGCTTTGCAGACCTCAACATCATCAATGCTTTCTGCTGATTCAATTCCTGTCACTTCTCTAACATCAGCAGTTGAGGTTGGGTATCCCTCAGATGCCAAAACCACGGTCACGGCCTTCTTCTTAGAAAACTCAGGTGACAAGCCAACGGCTAACTTGCCAGTAGCTGCTCTATGGAGAAGGTCTGCCAGATTAGAAGTGAGTCTTCTTAGAACCACTTGAGTTTCTGGATCACCGAATCGGGCATTGAACTCAATGACTCTGGTGCCACGATCTGTAACAATCAATCCGCAGTAGAGAAGACCAACAAACTTGGCATCTCTTCTTGCCAGCTCTCGAATGGTTGGCAGCGCAACTTTCTCTGTTACCTCTTCAACGAATCCTTCTGGTAACCAGGGAACCGGTGAATAAGCACCCATGCCACCGGTGTTCGGACCCTCATCATTATCAAAGGCACGTTTGTAATCCTGGGCAGGAGAGAGTGGAACAACGGTTTCTCCGTCGGAGAGGAAAAACAAACTAACTTCCTGGCCGGATAGATATTCCTCAACCAAGATGCCACCAGCAATAAAGTTCTTGGCGTGATCTAGGGCAGCGTCTTTGTCATCTGTAACAATCACACCCTTACCTGCGGCCAGTCCATCTGCTTTGACTACATATGGCGCACCAAATTGATCAAGTGCTGATTCCACTTCTTCCATGGTTGTGCACTGTCTTGCCATGCCGGTCGGAACATCGGCTGCTGCCATAACTTCTTTGGCAAATGCTTTAGAGCCTTCCAGTTGAGCAGCTTTTTGATTTGGTCCAAATACTGCAATTCCCTGCTCGCGAAGAGCATCGGCAACACCATTCACAAGCGGCGCTTCTGGTCCAATTACAACCAGCTCGGCTCTTTCTTCTAGGGCGATTTTTGTTACAGCAAGTCGATCATTGATATCAACTGCTCTGGTCTCCACCTCTTTGCCAATGCCTTCGTTTCCTGGCGCACAAACAATGTTTGCGGCAGGCGTGCCTGTGCGGATGAGGGCTTTGACAATCGCGTGCTCTCTAGCGCCTGAACCAACTACCAGGATTCTCATTGAGGTGAGTTTACCCCCGGGCATAATTGCTCTGTGAGCGGCAAGAAGATTCCTTCCTCGATTGGGGATGCACTACTGGCGAACCCAGAGAGCGATGTTCCGACTGCGGTTCGCTATCTGCTGCAGCTGATTGCTGAGCGCTCACCTGGTCACTCAGTTGAGCTGAGGATTCCGCCATATGGCGCTATCCAATGCGTGGAGGGATTGAATCATCGCAGGGGTACCCCGCCCAATGTTGTGGAGATAGGACCCGAGGTTTTTCTAAATCTTTGCTTTGGGAAAACTAGCTGGGAGCAAGAAATTGAGAACGGCAAAATTTTGGCTAGTGGTGAACTAGCAAAAGAACTTGGTTCTTTGTTTCCGTTACGCCGCGATTAGTTCTGAGTCGCCCAGCTCAACAAATAGACGCTGGTTGAGCTTGAAGGCAGTTCTTACCTCGGCAACTAGAAGTAGCAGTTCGTCATCAGTCATTACTAAATCGTCAACTGCTGCGCGGTAGCTTTCCTTGAATGGAACTACTGCTTCGATTTGTGCGAAGTGATAGAAACTGGTCTGCTCTTCAGTTAGACCGTAGTGGCGACGAACCAGTGCACCAATTGCCTGACCACCGGAGAGATCTCCGAGGTAGCGGGTGTAGTGGTGAGCAAGTAGGCGAACATCTTCTATTCCACCAAGTGCTTCAATTCTTGCCACGTACTCAGCAGTTGCTGGCAGCATCGGAGTCTCGCTCCAGTTTTCAACACCTAGCTTTTGAAGGTCCGCAACCATTGAGTCAAATCTCTTTAGTTCTGGTGCAAATGGCAGTGGCGCTGCATCTGGCAGCTTCTTCTCCATAGCCTGGTAAACAAACACCATCTGGTTGAGGTAACGGGTGTAGTCAGCAGCGGATAGCTCACCAGCCATCAGATCCTTGATGAATGATGCGTTCTCGGCACTCTTGTGGTCCGACATTGAAGACTCTCGCATCAACTGGGAAATGGTGGTCATGTTGCCCCTAACTAAGGTTTACCT
>CAZTLT010000105.1:0-3036 GCA_964614615.1 uncultured Aquiluna sp.
CTTATCGCTCCGCTACTTCCAATCTAGGATTCATACGTGGAGAAGCTAAAGATTTCTTTCCTGGGCACCGGTTCCATGGGCTCAGCTGTCCTGCAAGGACTGTTGGCAAGTGGGTATGAGAAGAAACTAATTTCTGCTACCACCAAGTCTGAAACAAGCGCTGCAAAGTTGCGAGAGCAAGGAATCAGCGCACTCTCCCTTGAGAACTCAAAAGATGCCAATCAACTGCTTTCATCAGACGCTCAAATTGTTGTTCTGGGAGTAAAGCCTTATCAAATTGCCGATGTCCTAACCGAAATCCGCGAGGAAGTTGATAAAGAAGCCGTCATCATATCGATGGCTGCTGGAATAGAACTAAAGACAATGGCGGAGAAGCTTCCCAATCACAAAAACTTAATTCGCACGATGCCAAACACTCCCGCTCTGGTGGGCAAGGGAGTGACGGGCTTGGTCGGAGCCGACACAGCCTCCAGTGATGCGGTTCGAGCAGCCATTGAATTGTTTGAAACCGTTGGCGAAGTGGTAGAGGTTCGAGAAAATCAGATCAATGCACTGAGTGCGATCTCTGGTTCTGGCCCGGCTTGGCTGATGTTTATTGTCGAAAAGTGGGAAGAGGTTGCCATCAAAAGCGGCTTCACGGCCGAGCAGGCAGCCAAGTTGGTGCGCTCAACCCTGATTGGTTCTGCTGAGCTTTTGTCCAGTAGCGGTCAGGAACCGGCTGAACTGAGGAAAAAAGTCACCTCACCTGGCGGCACCACGGAGCGGATCATCGCAACTTTGGAAGAAGCAGACCTGACGCAGATTTTTGAATCTGCTTTAGAAGCGGCAGTGAAAAGAGCACATGAAATTGCCAGCTCCAAGGGTTAGGCTTATTCCATGGCAGACATCTTTGAAGTAATCGCAGACCCAACCAGACGCAAGATCCTAGAAGCCCTTCTAGCGGCTCAAGTTGCAGGTGGTGAGCTACAAGTCAATGACTTAGTGAAGAAGACCAAGCTTGGACAGCCAGCGGTATCAAAGCACCTAAAGATATTGCGCGATGCCAAGCTAGTTGCAGCACGCGAAGATGGCCAAAAGCGCTTCTACTCAGTCACGCCTGAGCCACTTGAAGAGGTGGAGGATTGGCTGATCAACTTCCTATCGCTCGGCTTCGATGCCGAGACTGAAGAAGGCCTGTCGGATGTTCTCGGCAATGCTGGAGAAAAACTGGGTAACTGGCTGACGGAGCGGGCAAGTTGGCTTAGCAGTCAGGTGCAAGCGAAGGTAAATGAACTTGATCTTGATGTTGATCCAAAAGACTTGGGTCGCCAACTAGGAAGAAAATTAGCGGAAGCTAAAGTCGAAACCGAGAAGAGCGCTAAAGAGTTTGAAAAAGTTGCCCGTCAAAAACTAGATGAGGTAGTAAAAGAATTTTCTGCAGAGGCTGACAAAGCTGCGCGGACTGTCAAGCGTGAGACCACCAAGGTCGTGCAGGAAGTCAAGACTGAGGCGCAGAAGCTTGCCAAGGAAGTAAAGAGCAAGGCAAAACGCTCTAAGTAGCGGCATCTTCAGGCCATAATTTGGCAGGATGGCCGGGTTGAGCCACCAGGCGCAAGCGACTAGACTTTTGCGAGTTGCCCAGAAGGGCAGAAAAGCTTTGAGAGGTTTTTGTGGGTTCCATTATCAAGAAGCGCCGCAAGCGCATGTCAAAGAAGAAGCACCGCAAACTTCTTCGCAAGACTCGTCACCAGCGTCGAAACAAGAAGTAGTTGGAACCCGCCCAAGTGGCGGGTTTTTACTTTTTGTTTAGTTCGCTACGGTGCTGGCTCAATATCTCCCAACCTGCAGCGGCAGCGTATTTTCTGAGCTGCGGATCCGGGTTCACCGCGACTGGGTGCCCAACTGAGGTCAACAGCGGCAGGTCATTAGTTGAGTCCGAGTAGCCGTATGACTCATCCAGGTTGATGCCTCGCTCACTTGCTAATTTCTCTACGGCTCTAAGTTTGGTTTTACCGTGCAGCGGATCTCCGACAAGTTCGCCAGTTAATACGTCGCCGTCATGCCCCACGAGTGTCCCCAGTGCACCATTTGCTCCAAGGTCCTTAGCAATTGCTTCCACTAATTCAAGCGGGGCAGCGGAAACTAGCCATACCTCGTGTCCCTGCTGGAGGTGGTGTTTCAGCATCTCCACACTTCGGGGCCAAAGCCTTGGTTTTATTTCAGAAACATAAACCTGATCGATGAGCCCTTTGAGCTCAACGACGGAATGACCCTTGGTTAGCGAGAGCGCTCTATCCTTAATGTTGGCCATTTTTGAATTCTTTTCGCCTCGGCGAATAAAGCGCAAGTGTTCCCACATAAAGCGCCAAATATCTCTGCGCTTGATATTGCCGCCAGCAAAGGCAACCTTTCCAAACAGAATTGAGACTGATCCACGCACAAGCGTGTTGTCAACATCAAAGAAGGCAGCAACCTTCTTGTTGGAAGTGGTCTCTGGCACCGGCTAAGTCTATTGGTAATCGATATCGCCTAATCTTGACACATGGCACAGAAGGCAGAATTAACCTTTATTACGCGTCAAGGCTGCCATCTCTGCGAGGAAGCAAGTAATGATCTAGCGCGACTATTAGCGCGTTTTACGGAACTGCATCCCGATAAGCCATACACAGTTGAAGTCTTGGAAGTTGATTCTGATCCAGATCTGGCGACTAAGTATTCAGAAGAGGTGCCAGTACTGCTTCTAAATGGTGAACAGGTGAGCTTCTTCCGCATTGATATTGAGAGAGTCCTGAATAGGCTGCAAAACCTTTAGAAACTCCAAACTCAGATGTTGCATTATTACTACATAGTATTTATACTACAACCATGGGACGCAAGCCAAAAGCTGACGAAGATCAGATCAGCAACCTGGTCGAAGACTTTCGCTTACAGGCAGGACTGAGTCGGCAGGAACTAGCCGACCAAGTCGGCGTTCACTACCAAACCATCGGATACATCGAACGCGGTGAATATTCGCCATCTCTAGTTTTGGCACTAAGAATCGCTTCGGTACTAGGC
>CAZTLT010000106.1:0-802 GCA_964614615.1 uncultured Aquiluna sp.
CTGCAGATGGTGTTCGTAATGGTCCGTACGCAAATCTAATCTCTGAAGACACTGCAGATAGTTTTGCCGCGGATGTTAATGATTGGGATAACTACCTGATTGCTTGGTCAAGACATATTCTCGACTTCGAAAAGTATTGGTATGAGGGCAGCCCTGCAGTTTCACACCTTATTGAAGAGCACCCTGATTGGTTCTACAGAGACTCTGCAGGCAACGTCCAAGGTGTCTATACCAAAGCTTTTGATGCTAGTAATCGAGATTGGCAGAACTACTTCATTGACGCATGTCGCTTCCTGATGACTGAATTAGATGTTGACGGATTTAGATTCGATGCGCCGTCCTACAATGATTTTCCAAATTGGGCAGATTGGTCTCGTGGGCGTGCAGGTGCATCTGCACTCGGTTGCCTAGGGCTTTTTGAGCGTCTTCGGCCCGTAATGAAATCCATCAAGAGTGATTCCTTGTTGTACACCGAACCTTCAGGGCATTCATTTAGACAGTCAATGGATTTGAATTACAACTATGACGAACAATGGTTGGTAACAGCAATCTGTGATTCCAATGCGCGCACACCGTGGGGCATTGCACATGCTAAAGATTTAGCCGGTTGGTTCGAGTCTCGCAACGCAATGCTCCCTCACGGCTCTGTAACAGCACACCACATAGATTCACACGACACTTTCTGGTGGCCATCGTGGGGAAAGAAGTGGCGAAGAGAACAATTCACACTCGCGCAGGTCAAGTTATTGACATTAGTTTTTGCAACTTTGCCGGGCCCCTTCATGATGTTTAGTGGTGGAGA
>CAZTLT010000106.1:812-2956 GCA_964614615.1 uncultured Aquiluna sp.
TTTCAAAAGCGAAAGAACTACTATTAAACGGTGAAGATGGAATCTCGTGGTGGACAGAAGACTGGATTCCGAATGATGTTTTCTTGCAATCAAGAAGGACTGACGGGAAAGAAGTAATCGTGGCCGCTAATTTCAGTGCTCAAGCTCAGACTGTCAAAGATTCTCGATTTGGCCGTTCCGGTTCGGTTCTAGTAACCACCGGAGAACCGAGCACTCATTCGGAGGGCACTCTCTCGATACCGCCATTTTCTGGAGTCGTTCTCTCGGTAGAGAAGGGCTGAATATGAATACCGTTGTAATAACCGGCTCAGCAGGGGGTATGGGTGGAGCTGTTGCCAAACTCTTTCGCTCTAAAGGGTTTTCTGTAATCGGACTTGATCTAAAGCCATCCGAAAGTGTTGATCACTCATTTGTTGGGGATGTCTATGATGAAAAAATTTGGGAAGAAATCGCTGAATTCATAGCAAGCAAAAATCTGGACCTTTCCTCACTGATAAACATTGCAGGGCGAAATTATTTCGACACGATCGATCAAGCCAAATTAGATCAGTGGCGGGATATGTTTGATGTAAATGTATTAGGAATGGTTATGGGCATTAAGCACATGGTGCCTCTCCTTAAGAAAACCCCTAACGCCACTATTGTGAATATGAGTTCGATCTCTGCCCATATCGGATCAGTTGGATACGCTGCATATGTAGCGACCAAAGGCGCTGTTGACTCGCTTACAAAATCCTTAGCCTTGGAGCTAGCTCCCCACATCAGAGTTAATGCCGTAGCGCCTGGCTGGATCGAAACCCCATTTACTGTCGAAGGTTTGAATTTGGCTGATGATCCAGCTGCATATAGGAAGAATGTTGAGAATATGCATGCTCTTAAGCGCGTGGGAACTGCAGAAGAAATTGCGTCTGTAATCTATTTCTTAACATCAAAGGAATCATCTTTTGTCACTGGATCAATCCTCACCGCTGATGGCGGATACTTGATAAAGAATTAAAATGTCTAATCATTTAAATCATGGTGTTATCCCGGTCTTGGTAATCGATCAACCATCGAATGCGAAAGCACTGGGAGAGACACTCCTAGCTGCGGGTCTACCAGTTATTGAGTTGACATTGCGGACTGAATCTAGCTGGGAGTCATATAGAGAATTACGAAAAGTAGAGGGTCTTTCGTTAGGAGTTGGCTCAATCAACTCAGTTGAGAATATGAAGAAGACCGTTGATCTAGGTGCTGATTTTGCAGTGTCACCTGGTTTGTTACCCGAGGTTGCAGAGGTTGCGATCAATGCAGATTTGCCGTACTACCCAGGCGTTGCAACCCCTTCCGAGATTGCACGCGGTCTCTCGCTCGGATTGAAAGTTTTGAAGTTCTTCCCAGCAGAGGCGCTAGGAGGCATGAAGACTCTGAACTCCATGTCAGCACCATTTAAGGATCTTCGCTTTATTCCCACGGGTGGAATTGATCTGAGATTGCTCCCTGAGTATTTGCAATCAAAGAAAGTTGCTGCTGTCGGCGGTAGTTGGATGGTTCCGCAAACGTTGGTAGATCAAGGTGAATTCGACAAGATCGGTCATTTAACAACCGAAGCATTAGCAGCAGTGCGACGTATAAAGGATGTAACAGATGCTAAAAGTTAAATCTTCAACCGAAGCGACTTTTGATGCTCTTTCACTGGGTGAGGTCATGCTTCGTCTAGATCCTGGCTCAGGTCGCATTCGTAACACCCGCTCTTTTGATGTCTGGGAGGGCGGCGGTGAGTACAACGTAGCTAGAGGGTTGAGAAAGTGTTTTGAATTACGCACCGCAGTCGTAACAAAGCTTGCAGATAATGACATAGGGAAGTTAGTCGAAGATTTGATCTTACAAGGTGGGGTCTCAACTCAATTTTTGAGTTGGTCATCTTTTGATGGAGTGGGACGCGAAGTTAGAAACGGATTGAATTTTACGGAGCGTGGTTTCGGAGTACGAGGTGCTCTCGGAGTCTCTGATCGCGGCCATACCGCTATTTCACAGATTAAACCGGGTGAAATTGATTGGGAATACATTTTTGGTGAATGTGGCGTCCGTTGGTTTCATACCGGTGGAATATTTGCATCACTTTCTGAGACAACCGCAGAGGTGGCCATTGAGGCGATGAAGGT
>CAZTLT010000107.1:0-2937 GCA_964614615.1 uncultured Aquiluna sp.
AATACGGGGTAACCAGCCCTGGCTGCTCTTTTTCCTTCGCCAACCAGACCATAAAGCTTTGGACCAGAGTGTGGTTTTTCTAAAGCTGCTTTTCCAACAAAGTCGCCGCGATCGAGATTCACAGAGCGACCTAGGTTGGCAGAGAAAGGAGTTGTCTCAAGCGTGAGTTCGTGCCCATATAAAGGCATGCCCGCCTCCAGGCGAAGAGTGTCGCGAGCAGCAAGACCGCAGGGAGTCAGTTCTTCACCACCGGCTTTGATTAGCTCTTTCCAGAGAGTGGCAGCATCGGTTGACTGAACCAGAATTTCAAAGCCATCTTCGCCGGTGTAGCCGGTTCGGGCGATCAACGCACTGAGGCCTGCGACTTCGGCGCTCGCAATTGAGTAGTACTTCAGCGGAGCAACATCAATGTTGGTAACTTTCTGCAAGATTGCTGCAGACTTGGGACCCTGCAGGGCAACCAGGGCTGTCTTGTCTGAATCATCGCTGACCTTGACATTGAAGTTTTTTGCTCGCTCAGCCAGCTCTTTGGCGACAACTGCTCGGTTAGCAGCGTTTGCGATGACCAGGTAATCAACATCGGCTAGTCGGTAGATGATGACATCGTCCAGTGACTTACCCTCACTGTTACAAAGAATTGAATACTTGGCTCGGCCCGGTGCGATTTTGGAAACTTCCGTGACGAAGGCATAGTCCAAAAACTTAGCGGCGTCATCTCCAACCACTGAAAACTCTGACATGTGAGATATATCAAAAAGCCCAGCCGAGGTTCTAACGGCGTGGTGCTCAGTAAGGTCAGATCCGTAGCGGACCGGCATGTCCCAGCCACCAAAGTCGGTGAAGGTGGCACCGAGGGCTTGGTGCTCGTCATAGAGCGGGGTTCTTAGCACCCCATCACTCTATTGCTTCTGAGTGAACAGTTTTTCCCGCAGTTCTCGGTAGCGCTGGGCCGACAGGGCCACAATCTCGGGGCTCAGGGTGGGCGGCTGGCCCTGGTGGTCCCAGTGCTCGCTCAGCCAGTTTCTAACCATCTGCTTATCAAAGCTCTGGTCTCGGACACCCTGCTCCCACTGCGATTTATCCCAGTAGCGGGAGCTGTCGGGAGTCAGCACCTCATCGGCCAAGGTCAGCTCGCCAGTTGCCGGGTTGTTGCCAAACTCGAATTTAGTGTCGGCAAGGATGAGCCCTGCTTTCTCGGCAACCTCTGCGGCGTAGGAGTAGATGCGCAAGGAGGCGTCTTTGAGCTTTTCGGCAATTTCACTCCCAACAAGTTCAACTACTTTTTCGAAAGTTATGTTTTCGTCCTTTTCTCCCTGGGGAGCTTTGTAAGCGGGAGTAAAGATTGGCTCGGGGAGTTGGTCTCCGAACTTCAGACCGGCTGGCAATTTGATTCCGCAAATCATCTGAGTTTGCTGGTATTCCTTCCAGCCAGAGCCGGAGATGTAGCCGCGGACTACGCACTCCACCGGGTACATCTGCAAATTCTTCACAACTACCGCGCGCTCTGCTAAATCTGCAGGGGGCGACAACTCAAAGCTGCGATGGTTTGGAAAATCTATTTGATCAAACCACCAGTTCGTTATTTTGGTTAGCTCAATGCCTTTACCTGGAATTTCTGGCGAAAGGATGTGATCAAAGGCACTAATGCGGTCGGTTGCGACAATTAGTGCAAGGTGAGAAAACTTTGGATCAGATGGAACAAACAACTCTCTGACTTTGCCAGAGTAGACGTGCTTGTAACCGGCAATCTCCATTAGCTCACCTTAAGTGCGATGTCATTGCGGAAATGGCCACCCTCTAAATGAATTCGGCTCATTCCCTCATATGCGAGTGTTCTTGCTTCCTGGAAACTATCTCCGCAGCCAACTACCGATAACACCCTGCCCACTGGGCTTGCTTTGCAAACCTCAACATCGTCGATGCTCTCTGCCGATTCAATACCAGTTACTTCTCTAACCTCGGCAGTTGAAGTCGGATAGCCTTCCGACGCCAACACGACCGTCACTGCTTTCTTCTTAGAAAACTCTGGTGATAGCCCTACTGCCAACTTGCCAGTGGCAGCTCTATATAAAAGGTCTGCCAAGTTAGAGGTGAGTCGCCTCAGAACAACTTGCGTCTCTGGATCACCAAACCTGGCATTGAACTCAATCACTCTGGTTCCGCGTCGTGTAACGATTAGACCGCAATACAAAAGCCCAACAAACTTCGCGTTTCTTCTGGCAAGTTCTCGGATGGTTGGCAGTGCAACTTTCTCTGTCACTTCTTCAACGAAGCCTTCTGGTAACCAGGGAACCGGTGAGTAGGCGCCCATGCCACCGGTGTTTGGCCCCTCATCATTATCAAAGGCGCGCTTGTAATCCTGCGCGGGTGATAGGGGCACAACAGTTTCACCATCGGAGAGGAAAAACAAACTCACTTCTTGGCCAGCTAAATGCTCTTCTACCAAGATGCCGCCAGAAATAAAGTTCTTGGCGTGGGCGATTGCGGCCGACCTATCCTCGGTGACAATGACACCCTTTCCGGCAGCCAGTCCATCCGCTTTGACTACGTAGGGAGCGCCGAATTGATCGAGGGCTGACTCAACCTCTTCCATGGTTGTGCACTGCCTTGCCATGCCGGTTGGAACGTCCGCTACCGCCATCACTTCTTTAGCAAATGCTTTTGATCCCTCAAGTTGCGCTGCTTTTTGGTTTGGTCCGAACACTGCAATCCCCTGCTCGCGAAGCGCATCTGCAACACCATTTACTAGCGGAGCTTCTGGTCCAATCACGACCAATTCAGCTCGCTCCTCTAGGGCAATTTTTGTGACAGATAGTCGATCATTGATATCAACTGCACGAATCTCAACCTCTTGGGCAATTCCCTCATTTCCAGGAGAGCAAACGATATCTTTGGCGGGCGTGCCAGTTCGAATGAGGGCTTTGACAATCGCATGCT
>CAZTLT010000108.1:0-2924 GCA_964614615.1 uncultured Aquiluna sp.
TGCTGCAGGTGCTCAAGCCCAAGGTTCCGGTTCGTCGAATGGTCTTCAATGAGATTACTGCCAAGGCGATAGCCGAGGCCAAGGAAAATACCCGCGAGCTCGACGACAACCTGATTCAGGCTCAGGAGACCAGGCGAGTTTTAGACCGCTTGGTTGGCTATGAGATTTCGCCAGTTTTATGGCGCAAAATCAATCGCGGTCTTTCGGCAGGTCGCGTGCAATCGCCAGCCATGCGAATGATTGTTGAGCGCGAGCGCGAGCGCATGGCTTTCGTCGCAGCCAATTATTCCTCTGTGGTTGCCACCTGCGAATTTGATTCAATTAGTTTCGATGCCAAGCTTTTGTCAATCGATGCCAAGCGCATTGCAGTTTCAAAAAGCTTTGATGAAAAAGGCAAGCTAACTGCTGACGTTGTTGTCTTAGACACCGAGGCCGCGGAGAAAATCGCCGCCGACGTAAACGGAAAAACTTTGAAGGTGGTTTCGGTTGAATCTAAACCAAACTCCAGAAAACCATATGCTCCCTTTACTACCTCGACCCTGCAGCAGGAAGCATCCAGAAAACTTGGCCTAAGCGCGAAAATGACGATGGACATAGCGCAGCAGCTTTATCAGGGCGGCTACATCACATACATGAGAACAGATTCACCAAATCTTTCTCAGCAAGCAATCACAGCGGCGCGCAAGCAGGCGACAGAACTGTTTGGTAAAGAGCTGGTGGCAGATGAGCCCAGAGTGTATGCGGCGAAATCAAAGAATGCGCAGGAAGCACACGAAGCTATTCGACCAGCAGGCGATGTCTTCCAAACTCCAACTGAATTGGCATCTGTGCTGCTTGGCAAATCACACGCTTTATATGATCTGATTTGGCGCAGAACCCTGGCTTCGCAGATGGCTGATGCGAAGCTCTCCACCACCACCGCCAAGCTGGAGGTGAAGGCAGCAGCTGGACTGCTTGAGTTCACCGCCAGTGGAACGGTGGTGAACTACAAGGGATTTCTGGCTGTCTATGACGAGACCAAGGACGAAGAAGACGAGGACAGCGGCAAGCTTCCGAGCTTGAGCGAAGGCGCCAGCGTAGATATAAAGGAATCAACCGCCAAGAGTCACCAGACCCAGCCGCCCGCTCGCTATACCGAGGCCTCCTTGGTGAAGGCCCTAGAGGAAAAAGGCATTGGTCGCCCCTCCACCTATGCCTCCATCATCTCGACCATTATTGGCAAGGGATATGTTGTGAAGCAGGGTAGCGCCCTGGTCCCTGAGTGGATTGCCTTCACCATCACCAGATTCTTGGAAGAGAACTTCGATCACCTGGTCGACTACGAGTTCACCGCCAAGATGGAAGAGGATCTGGACCGAATAGCACTGGGTGAGCTTGATCGCACCAGTTGGCTGAAAGACTTCTACTTCGGAACTGATGGTCTGAGAGCAACCGTTGAGTCGCTTTCTGATTCCGACCCGCGCGCTATCAATAGCTTTGACCTGGGCGAGGGCATCACCCTTCGCACTGGTAAGTATGGTCCTTATCTTGAAATTGGTAGTGGTGAAGAGCGCAGAATTGTAAACATTCCAATTGGTCTAACACCCGATCAGCTCACAACGGAAAAGGCAGTGGAGCTGGCAAATGCTCCGGAGATCAAAGATCGTGTGCTGGGCCCAGATCCAGATACTGGGTTTGACATTGTCGTGAAGAATGGTCGCTACGGTCCCTATGTTGCAATTGCCGATGAGGGAGCGGATAAACCAAAGACTGCGAGTTTGTTCAAGTCGATGTCGCCTGAAACCGTTAGCTATGAAGAGGCGCTGAAGCTGTTGGCCCTTCCACGCGAGGTTGGAATTGATCCTGAAACGCAAGTCATGATCACCGCACAAAACGGAAAATTTGGTCCTTATCTAAAACGTGGTGCCGACTCCCGCTCGCTGGAGCGTGAAGAGCAAATCTTGGAAATTACCTTGGACGAAGCCATTGAGATTTACAAGCAGCCCAAGACTCGCGGCAGAAGAACGGCCGCTACGCCACTCAAGGAATTTGGTGAGGACCCTGCCTCACAGTTGAAGGTGGTTGCCAAGACTGGTCAGTTTGGACCCTATGTCACAGACGGTGTCATCAATGCGACCATTCCAAAGGAAGAAACCATCGAAGAGCTTTCATCCGATCGAGCTTTTGAATTGCTGGCCATTCGACGTGAGAAGCTAGGAGTCGAACCAGGAGAAGCTCCAAAAACTGCCAAGAAGAAAAAGCGCTGATGTTTATTACTTTTGAGGGAATCGATGGGGTTGGTAAATCCACCCAGCTGGATTTACTCGAGCGCTACCTAACTGATCTTGGCAAAAAGGTGATTCGAACCCTCGAGCCCGGTGGCACCGAGTTGGGTCAAGAGATTAGGCACCTGCTGCTACATCGAAAGGGTGATGTTTCAGCCAGATCAGAAGCTCTTTTATATGCCGCCGACCGTGCACATCACGTGGCCACCAAAATTAGACCCGCTTTGGAGGCGGGCATGGTCGTGCTGTCTGATCGCTACTTTGATTCCTCTGTCGCTTACCAAGGCGCAGCCAGAGAGCTGAATGTTGATGAGGTAAAGAACATCTCTCTCTGGGCAGTTGACAACCTGCTGCCAGACCTAACTGTTTTGCTTGATCTGCCCGCGGATGAGGCCATGAAAAGACGCGGCAACAAGGGAACTGCTCCCGATCGACTAGAGAGCGAGCAGGTCGAGTTTTTTGAGCGGGCCAGAAACGAGTATCTCAAGATGGCCAGGGAAGCTCGGTTCTTGGTGGTTGATGCCAGTGAGACTCCTGAGCAAATCCACCAACAAGTTGTTGGCAGGGTTAGTGCCCTGTTGGCAAAGTGAAGGTTTGGCAAGAGCTGCTTGGGCAGCCCGAGGCAATTGAGCAGCTAAGACGAGTCGTCGAAGATAAAGA
>CAZTLT010000109.1:0-2904 GCA_964614615.1 uncultured Aquiluna sp.
CCTCCGGCAGGAACCGGAAGTTACGGATCAATCTAAACAGTCTCAAAAGACGAAGAATTGTTGTCTCTCCCGCAAAAAATGGAGTCGAGGCAATGATGATGAAATCAAAAATATTCCAGCCAGATCTAAAAAACTCCAATGGCTTCTTGCCATAGGAGACAAATCTGATTGTTAGTTCGAGTGTGAAAATCCCAAGACATATGGTGTCAATTAACAAGGCAGCCGCTTTTGCATCTGCAGAGATGTTGGGAAAGGTCAAAATTGCCAGACAGATTGCGTTGACAATGATTACCAAGGCAATCACCATCTCAAAGGCATCACTATGGATGATTCTGGCCAGTGGCTTTATTCGGTAATCAGCCAGCTTCTCTACCCGGCCGTATACCTTTACATAATCTTTGCTGCTTAAGTCAGACATGCCCATCCTGCTAATTCATTTGAAGGTTAAAGACTCACCCGAGGCCAAATAATCCTCAAAAAACTACTTATTTAGAGCTTTGTATTGCACTTCGATTTGGCTAGCGATTTCGCCTGCCATTTTCTTGGCTTCGTCTTCTTGCCCTTTACTGAGTTGCACGGCGATTGCAAACAAGACTCCTGGGGTAATTCCCGTGGAGGCATCTGAAGCTAGGGCAGAGGTTCGGTTTCGATTGCTGACGGCCGCAGAAACTTCATAGCCATTGTCGCTAATTTGAAGATCCAGTAGTTTGTCTAACTCCCATTCACGATTGTGGTTGGGGCCAACGAAGATCACTCTTTGATTTGTGAAGATGGCTTTTCCGGTATCAAGGACCGTTAGTTCTTCAGGTTTTGCTCTGCTCTGACCTTTATATCCTCCGCCACCAACACTTATCCCCTTGGCTACGCGAATACCGACTCCGCCAAACGCTCCGGAAGACTCTCTGCCAGGTGATTTGTATTCGCGCAGCTGCACACCGGTTTTCTCATAGAAAGCAAACTCACCAGGCTCCAGGGCTAGGAAACTTCCTGCCAATTTTGGTATTCCATTTTCCATCTGCCTTAGTTCTTTGGCCATGGCAGCCAGCGCAATAATGCTCTTTGTTTGTCTGCTCTTGTTTGCCGCAAACATAATTCCCGCAACAACCAAAACCACAAATACAACGAAATACCAGCCGGATGGGTTATTGATCAGCCAGAACAGCAGGAACAGACCCAAAAAGAAATAACCGATGGACGAACAGCTCACTTTGCCTCCCCTGATATGAGACTAGCCCCAGTGAGGGACAACAAGGATCCCTGTAAGGGGCAGGCCCAAATTGGCTAGTTCTCTGGATTACCCCACATGTGGGAGCTCCATTGCAAACTTGGTGCACCGAAGTCATCAGAATAGAGAAACCAGCGACCAGAGTTGTTGTGGTGCATGAAGCGACCGATGAAGCCTAAAGAGCGGATGTAGACGTTTACCTCAAGATCTTCTCGAAAGCCATCTTCCGAAAATTTCTTTAGCTCATCGACCTGAGAAAGCAGTAGACCCCACCCACCGTAATTACCAAACTCCAAGTCAAACACGTAGGGGCTTTTGAAGTTTCTGACCTGAGGCCTAAAGTAATAACCCATGTCATTAGGCGTAAACGAGTCAACAACATGACTCTCGAGGTGGAGTGCGTCACCACCACTGAGCAAAGCCTGTGCTAGGGGGCTTTCAGTATTTGACTCTGAGGTGTATTCACGTTCCCACCCTGAGTAGTCCTGCATGGGCCTAACCGGGTCTGTCGATACCATGGGAGAGTCGCTCATTCTCGAGAGTGCTCCAAAAATTAAGTAGCGCTCGCTTACACCGAAATAAACTTCTAGCGCTCTGATGTCCTCACCGTAACTACGCCAAATGAAATCGAGAATTGGATGCGACTCTGTGATGTAGTTATTTTCACGCCAGGTTCTAAGGCCGTGGCCGATCTGTGTCCAACCCATGCCTAGACCAAGCAAGTGAATAGCGGTAGCCCAGTAAGAGGCTGCCTGATAATTGCGCAATTCTGAACTTCGTTCACTTTTGTCTGGCTTTATTGAAAAATCCGGAGCCTCAAAGCTCTTCCAAGCAATGGGGAGTAACGCAGTCCAGTTGTATTCATCGCCCCAAAAGTTCTTGTGATCCACAAGTGATAACGAGGATTGGGTTTCTAGCCGCCAGCTGAGTTTGTTGTGGGAATCCCTCGATGTCATAACTTTCTCCCATCGCCTGCTTTAGCTGGAAGGTTAGCATCACCGTGAGACATAACTTCTGAGGAAGAAAAGCCCCCTATTAGGCTGGTGGGGACTGGAGGGGAGAGATTTGGAGCAAGAACCAAAGGTCTACACCTTTTATATAAACGGCGTTGATCCCGGTGAGGGGATTTGGGGTTGCCTGGCCGCAAGCGAAGATGAAGCTTTTGAAAAAGCCAGAAAGCACGGGCTTCAAGACTTTTTTCTAAGTAGCGTTACAGATCGACCCTGGGAATCTATTCGTGAAAATGCGTTAGCAACGCTGCTGGCAAACCCAAACCTGGGACCAACTTGGCTTCCGATGGCAGAAGCCATCGAGTCACTGGAAGCTCAACTCCATGGCAAATCAGGCGTCTGGATAGTGAACACTTTGCTGAAATCAAACAATTACAGCCCCAACAACTCTCCATATGCCCAAGCAATCTTGGAGCTAGATGGCAGCTGCCACGTCGAAGTGGCGGGAAGACTCGCCATAGAAGACATGAGCGAGGAAGACCTAAGACTGCTTGAGTTCATCGGTTGGACAGTTCCTGATCTTGTCGAGTCACAACTGGACAGAGAAGCGGGGCTTCCAAACCCCTATAAGGTTTTTGAAGTTGGTTGGGGAGCACTCCAAATTGCCGCATTTGTTCTAGAAACTCTGATCACTGTTTATGGGTTTAGAGAAACTGACTATATGGAATT
>CAZTLT010000110.1:0-2807 GCA_964614615.1 uncultured Aquiluna sp.
ATCGGTTCTGAGTCTTCTAACTTCAGTAAGTAAATTCGGTAGAACTTTTTGAACGAGTTCCTCTTTGCCACTCTTGGGAAGATCGCTCATCTGCTCAGGATTTGAGGTGTAGTGAGTGAAGTAGTGGGTAGAAATCTGGCTGGCTCTAAAGCCTGGGATGCCGAGCTCCTCGAATTGTTTCTTGCGCTCAGGCGGTGTTAGGTCGGCTAAGTGAACAGGCGGCTTGCCTTTTCTTTTATCAGTGAATTGCAGAAGTGGCTTGCCAGATTCATCCTTGGCTTGAGTCCAGCCTTCAGTTTTCGGCCTAACTTGCTTATCCACACAGGAAGTCTAGGGGAGGGTCCTCTAGCCACTAAGAAAACCTTTGTGCTTGCCCAACCAGCGTGCCAAACTGAGACACATGAACCTTCCTCGTCTAATAGCTAGTCTCGGAGTCTCAGCATCACTGCTAGTCGCCTCTCCAATGGCAGCAAGTGCCATCGCGGTTGCTCCAGTCGAGCTTCCTGAAATACCTAATGCTTCTGCCGTATCCGATGCTGGCACAGCACTCATTTCCTACCACGACCTGCAGCAGTTAGCCATTATCGATACCAATGGAAAGACAACAAAGGTTGACTTGGGTTGCAACCCGATAGCGGTAGAGATTTCACCGACGTCAGATTTTGGTTGGGCTATTTGCGCATCGAGTAACCCAAACATTTACATCATTGACATTGCTAAAGCCGAAGTTAGCGTCGCCACTTTAAATCTTGGAACTGCGACGACTTTGCAATACTTGCCAAGACTGAAACGGCTTGTAATCGGTGAGGCAAGTGGCAAGCTAATTTTTCTAAGTGCTCGAGATCTCAATGACTACGGATTAATTAGAACCGTCAATTTAGGTTCTCCGTTAGCAGCAATCGCCGCTTCTAATGATGAGAAATTTATCTATGCAGTCGCACCCCAAGGAACTTTTACCAGAGTCGATGTTGCCAAGGGAACCAGAAAAACTGTAAACCCCAGAATAAGTAAGGGGGATTTCCAAGCCGCAGCCGTCTCGATGAACAACTCAGTACTGTACTTAGTTGGAAATCAGGGTAGAACGGACACGGTTGATTCCGTTGCCATTGCAATCAACTTGACGAGTGGAAGAGTAATTAATCGCGTTGCGCTATTCAGCGAGAAAGACATCTACACGACTTTCTCCGCGGATGTTGGTGTAAACAGTTTGTATGTCACAAGTGGGATGGGATTTGGACTTGGTGAAGACAGAAGTGCCGTGGCGAGAATCCAGTTGGCCAGCAATGGCTCCTTGGGGACATACTCCGAACTTGCTCCTGACAAATTGTCGGGCAGTTCATTGGCCCTTAGCGGAAATGGTAGGCATTTGCTGTTCACAACAATGGATCCAAAAGCAATTTGGTTGGGTACAAGTGAAAGCATAAATCGCGCAGGCCTTTCTGTTTCGGGCAAGATAGACAACGCGAGGATTTCTGTTACTGGTCATGCAAGTGGTATTCGTACTGGTACAAAGTTGACTGTTTATGTGCGCGACAACTCACTGCTTGGTAGCCCGTTCGTAGCTCAAAGCTCGCAGGCGACAGTTGGTAGGACAGGGCACTTTAGTTGGTCAGGAACTACCGACTTAACGAGAGTCGAAGTCTATGTTGGAACAGGCAACAGGGAGAGCGGAAAAATCCTGCTCGGCGACTAGTCCTTTCGGGGAGGCTCTTGCTTGCGCCCAGTGAAGAACTTGTAGGGGTCTTTCAGCATCTTGCTGACTATCCCAACCGGGGTTGAATCAAAGCCGCCGGGGGTTACTCCCTTGGCGGCAATCCTGAGCTCTCTGGCTGATTTTGTGGAGGTAGCCCCACACCTTACGCATCTAGAGCCGTATTCAATCTGCCCAACATAGATGGTTTCTCTGGGCTGATCAGAGTGGCAGAATCCGCAGACTTCTGGTTTATCTGCCATAGAGACCTAGAGCCCTAGCTCGTCCTGGATTTTGCGAAGCTTGTAAATGGTTGCATTCTCATCCAGCTCAACATCGTCATAGGTGACCAGGTGGTCAATTGGCAAATCTCTCTTGGCAACTGCGTTCTGCAGTAGGCCAATTGGAACCAGGTTGTCGCGCTTAGCATATTGAACGATGTCGGCAACTCCTCTGGCGGAGTAACCTCCGATGCCATCAAACTTCTCGCCCTGCTTGTGTGCCTTCTTGGTGGAAGCAATTACTTCGGTCATGCGTGAGTCGGTGGCAAGAGATTCATAACCATCCACCAACATCTTGGCAACCGTCATTGGAGCTTCAACAGATGCTAGGTGGTAGGGTCGGTAGAGAGCGAAGTAAGGACCAGGTCCCATCGAGAGATAGCTCATCTCTTCCGCAACGTATGGCGCTTCGGTTTTGATAACAACAAAAACACCCGGTGCAACATCGCCGGTGCAGTAATCAACTACGCCAACCTCATCCAGCACTCCGCCTTCACTCTTCGGTTTGAAGACATCCTGCAAAGTCAGCCTGGTGGCAGCTGGTCCGATCATTCCGCGCTTGGTGAGCTTTAGCCCGGTGGCATTTGCGAGCGCCGCCATTTCAATCATGGTCTTGGAGCCATCGGTGAAGGAGGCCAGCATCTTTGGATTCATGTGCTTCTTAGCTGCTCGCTCGGCGACGGTGTCGGGGTTTGAGTGAGGCTCAAACGGGTTGTTCTTTCCCTTACCAGCCATGATGATTTCAAAAGAGAGATCTCTTGCGAAATCAACCAATTCCTTCGCTTCGGTTGGCTCATCACCATTACAGACCGAGTAGAGCACTCCGTGCTCTTTGG
>CAZTLT010000111.1:0-2803 GCA_964614615.1 uncultured Aquiluna sp.
GGCGATTGAGCGCTCGCGCTAATTACTTCTTCTGAATCTCGTCAGCGATTCTTCTGAGGTCTGCAACCGATCCAAACTCAATTGTGATCTGACCCTTCTTGCGACCAATAGAAATCTTTACCCTGGTGTTTAGGTAATCAGAAAGTTGTTCTGCGAGCTCAGACAGCATTTCAGTTTTGGTGCCGGGTTTAATTTTTGGCTTCTTGGTTTTTACGCCACCCGATGCGATCAGCTCTTCCAGTCCACGAACCGAAAGTCCCTCGCGAATTACTCGGCCTGCTAGCTCGCGCATTGTTTCATCATCGGCCGCAGCTAGTAGTGCTCTAGCGTGACCGGCGGATAATGCACCGCCAACCAACTTGGACTGAACATCCAGCGGCAATCTCAGAAGTCGCATTGTGTTGGTGATCTGTGGACGAGAGCGACCTAGTCGATCAGCCAGTTGGTCCTGGGTGATTCCAAAGTCCTCGAGCAGTTGCTTGTAGGCACTTGCTTCTTCAATTGGATTTAGGTCTGCTCTGTGTAGGTTTTCCAGCAGAGCATCGCGCAACATGTTGTCATCGGTAGTGTCGCGAATGACAGCAGGGATTGCGGTTAGGCCTGCCTCTTTCGATGCGCGCAGTCGGCGCTCACCCATAATCAATTCGAAGTTGTCGCCGCTTGGTCTAACAACAATCGGCTGCAGCACACCAAACTCTTTGATTGAGTGAACGAGCTCTGCGAATGCTTCTTCCTCGAAAACTTTTCTTGGCTGCTTTGAATTAGGAGTTATGCGACTGAGTTCCAAATATGCAAGCTTTGCGCCAGGAACTGCGACCATGCCTGCCGAGTCAGAGGAAAAGAAAACGTCAACTGCATCTCGCTGACCACCGGGAATTAGTGATCCGATTCCTCGACCAAGGCCGCCACGTTTTTTGTCGTCTGACATTTCTAGACTCCTCGCTGTGCTAGTTCGATTGCTGCTTCTTGATAGGCAAGTGATCCTGCGTTCTTCGCATCATATTTGATGGCAGTTTGTCCAAAGCTTGGTGCTTCAGAAATTCGAACCGATCTTGGAATTACTGCTTGCAAAGTTTGCTTGGGGAAAAAGTTTCTAACTTCATGGGCAACATCAGAGCTTAATTTGGTTCTGCTATCAAACATCGTTAGAAGAATTGAGCTTATGACCAGCGATGGGTTAAGAGCTTGCTTGATTCTTTCAATGTTCGAAATCAGCTGCGTCACGCCTTCCAGGGCGTAATACTCGCACTGGATCGGAACCATTACCTCGGTCGCGGCCACCAGGGCATTAACAGTCAATAGACCCAGTGATGGTGGTGAATCAATAAAGACGTAGTCCTGGGGGTGGCTCAGAAGGTACTTATTCAGAGCCTCCGCCAAGATTCGCTCTCTGTTAACCGTATTAACGAGGTCAATTTCGGCTCCCGCCAGGTCAATCGTGGCGGGAAGGCACTGAATGTTGGGGTGCTCGGAGGAACCCACTACAGCTTGGGCCATTGAAATCTCCCCCACCATGACCTCGTAGCTCGACGGGGTTCCGGCGTTATGGGCAACCCCTAGGGCCGTGGAGGCATTTCCTTGGGGATCCAGGTCAATTACCAATACCCGCATGCCCTTTTGGGCAAGGGCGGTGGCTAGGTTGACAGCGGTAGTGGTTTTTCCGACCCCGCCCTTTTGGTTAGAGATGGTGATGATTCGGGTCTTGGCTGGTGGGGTCAAAACCGCTGCCGCCACCCTCTTGGCCCGCTCGCTGTTGACTTTGAGCTCGTGAAGGATAGGGGTGGCACCCTGCTCAATCGTCATCTGAATCCCCCAATGTTTCACGTGAAACATTCGTCAAATTCTCGTTATTTAGCCCCTGCCAGCCAATTGGAGTCGGGCTGACTTCCTCCCGATTGTTGGGATAGCCCATGCCGGAGACGACGGTTGGCTTGGTGACGGCGGACTCGTCGGCGGGCTGATTCATGTTTTCTATCATTTCAGGAAAGTGCGAACAACCGTTGCTGTTTCGGGGGCTTTTCCGGAACCCAAGATTAGGACCTCAGGGGTCGAATAGCCAAATTTGGCCAAAATCTTGCTAGCCTCCTCGATTTCCTGCTCTGCCCTGGAGCCTTTCATGGCGATCACGGTGCCCCTGGTGGAGTCACTGATCAGGGGGGACATCAGCTTCATCAGCTTGTCCAGCGGAGCAACGGCCCGAGCCGTGGCAAAGTCAAAATTGGACTTTTTTACCTCTTCGGCTCTAGCCCTTACCACCTCGACATTCGGCATTTGAAGATCCGAGACCACTGCTTTGAGCCAGTTGGCCCTGCGCTCCATCGGCTCGACCAAAGTGAAGTGTGCCTTGGGTTGAGCAATTGCCATCGGGATTCCGGGCAATCCTGCTCCTGATCCAACATCGACGACGCTGCTGCCGTCGGGAATCAGCTCGGCCAATAAGCCTGAGTTGATGACGTGCCGGGACCAGATCTTGGATAGTTCTCTTGGTCCGAGTAGGCCAAAGGTCTCGGAATCTTTGGCTAGGCGTTGCGTGAACCTTCTAGCAAGTTCTATTTGTTCGCCAAATAGCTCGGCGGCATACTGGGGTTCTTTTTCTAATTCAGCTTGAAAGTCACTTGGCATGTTTCACGTGAAACATTAAGGCTTGCTGACGACGATGTGGCGGTCACGCCCTTGGCCCTCAGACTCTGAGACCAGCCCCGCTTCTGCCACCATGTCGTGGACGAGCTTGCGGTCATAGGAGCTCATTGGCTTGAGGTGTTCTGGTTTTTCGGTTTCGTTAACCTTCTTAACGACTCTCTCC
>CAZTLT010000112.1:0-2773 GCA_964614615.1 uncultured Aquiluna sp.
GATGATCTGCGCGACTCCCCTGCA
This sequence comes from uncultured Aquiluna sp., assembly GCA_964614615.1. GTDB lineage: Bacteria > Actinomycetota > Actinomycetes > Actinomycetales > Microbacteriaceae > Aquiluna. The sequence goes on from CAZTLT010000112.1 coordinate 25, forward strand.
CTGGCAATTGCACTAAAGCTGCAAGAGCAAGGTGCTGATGTAGTGATTACAGATCCAATGGGACTAGAGGGTGTTGCTGCTCATCATCCGCAGCTCAAGGCAGTAGAAGATCTAATGGAAGCAGCAGCTGGTGCAGAGCTAGTAATCCTTGGCACTGAGTGGAAGGTTTATCGAGAACTCGATGCCAAGAAGCTTGCCGGAGTTGTTAGCAACAAGACTGTGATTGATGGCAGAAATGCCCTGCCCTACCGCGCTTGGCAAGAAGCGGGTTGGAAAGTAATTGCACTGGGAAGGAACCTTGAGCAAGCTAACTGATTTGGCCCAGCAGCAGGGGCTTGAGCAAATGGGCAAGCGCCCAAAGCTTGCGCGCTATTTGTCTGAGGTGTTCAAGCGCCGAGCGTTGGCGCTCACCCTTGCCAACTATCGCTTGCTAGTTAGCGGAGCCAGATCTCGGATTGGTGTTGCCTGGTTGATTGTTGCTCCGGCACTGCAGATTTCTTTGTATGGCTTGATCTTTGGTTTAGTGCTTGGTGATTCAAGGCCCGGTAATTTCTTGCCTTACCTAATAGTCGGAGTGGTGCTGTTTCAGTTCTTGGCGGGCTCGCTGGCTGATGGTGCTAAGAGCATTACTTCCAATGTGAATCTGGCTAAGAGCCTTAGTTTCCCAAGAGTGCTATTGCCACTGAGCGCCATGGTTTCGCAGTGGATAAAGTTTGCAGCGCTTATGACCCTGGCGATTATTGCGCTTCCCTTCTTGGGAGAAATGCCAAGGGTTAGCTGGTTGATGATCTTTCCAGTGATTGGGTTGGCATCACTGTTTGCACTTGGTGTTTCAATGATTGCTGCCAGACTGACGGTTCAGTTCACAGACTTGAGTAACCTGATTCCGTTTTTGACCCGCATTGCTTTCTACGCTTCTGGGGTTTTCTTCTCGGTTGAGAAGCTAGTTGATGCACTACCATTTTTGGAGTTCTTGCTATGGGCTAATCCGGTGAGTGTTTATCTTTCGCTGGCAAGAGACGTGATGATTTCTGGTCACCCTGCTCAGCAGTGGTTATGGGGAGCTGGTGCGATCTGGGGAGTAGTAACACTGGTGGTTGGTTTCTTCTTTTTCTGGGCTGCAGAGGAGCGCTATGGTCGAGCAGCCTAATAAGAAGCTGGCGGTAGTGGTTGATGATGCCGTTGTCACCTATCGCGTCTATGCATCAGGAAAAGCAGTTAAGGACACTGACCGCGTAAAGCGCAAGGGAAACCTTCGCAAGGTTGAGGCAGTTCGTGGAATATCACTGGTTGCTTATGAGGGAGATGTAATAGGTGTGATTGGCAGCAATGGTTCTGGTAAGACATCGCTGATGCAGGCAATCTCTGGTCTGATTCCGCTTGATAGCGGAAAGATTTATGCTTCCTCCACCCCTGCGTTCTTAGGCGTTGGTGCTGCGATGCTCAGAGAGCTATCGGGAGAAAAGAACATCATCTTGGGTGGTCTGGCAATGGGTTTCAGCATGAAAGAAATCAAGGCCAAGGTTGATGAGATTACTGAGTTTGCAGGCCTCAGGGAGTTCATTGATCTTCCAATGAGCACCTACTCCTCTGGTATGACTGAGCGATTGAAGTTCTCAATCGCTGCTAGCCGCGAGCACGACATCGTGATTATTGATGAGGCATTAGCGGTTGGTGACTCGGAGTTTAGAAAGCGCAGCGAGGCTCGCATGAAAGAAATGGCCAAGAATGCTGGCTGCGTCTTTTTAGTTTCCCACTCTCTCAAAGCAATCCTGGACACCTGCAACCGAGCCATCTGGCTCGACAAGGGAAAGCTGCGGATGGATGGCTCGGTGCTGGAAGTTTGCAGGGCTTATGCCGATGAAGTCGGCGCTGACTTGGATGAGTAGCCACTAATGGCAAGCAAACTTATTTCCTTTGTAATGCCTGTTCTCAATGAAGAAAAGTATTTGGAGCAGGCTGTTAGATCGGTCTTTGAACAAGAACTGCCAGCTGGCTTCACAGCTGAATTTATTGTTGCTCTTGGTCCATCAACCGATAAAACAAACCAGGTTGCCACTCAGCTGCAGCAGCAGTTTGCTGACCTGGTACTAGTTGATAATCCAGCTGGAACTACCTCGGTTGGGCTAAATCTTGCAATCAATAAATCCAAAGGCGAGATAGTTGTCAGAGTGGATGCACATAGCCAACTCACCGCAGGCTATGTAAAGCAGGCCGTTGAGATTCTTCAAAGCAATGAAAAGATCGGCAATGTTGGCGGTCAAATGCTGGCGGAGGGCGAAACTAACTTTGAAAAAGCAGTTGCCTGGGCCTATAAGTCTCCATACGGTTTGGGTGCTGCCAAGTTCCATGTCGGTGGTGAAGCGGGCGAGGTTGACACTGTTTATCTAGGTGTCTTTCGCAAGGAAGCTTTGTTGGAAGCTGGGCTGTTCGATGAAAGCGTTATTCGCGGACAAGACTGGGAGCTAAACCAAAGAATCCGTGGCAAGGGCTACACCATCTGGTTTGATCCAAGACTAAAAGTTGTTTACCGCCCTCGCTCAAATCTGCTTGCACTGGCTAAGCAGTTTTTCAAGACCGGTGTCTGGCGAGGAAAGCTCTCCCGCAGTGACTTTCCTAGAATCTCGCTTCGCTATCTTGCGCCTCCGGCTCTAGTGATTGGCTCGGTGCTTTATCTGCCAGGGCAGATTTACATCTTGGTGGTTTTGTTTGTTGCATTCACCGCTGCCAACCTCAGTGGAAAAGGAAA
>CAZTLT010000113.1:0-2757 GCA_964614615.1 uncultured Aquiluna sp.
CGACGACGGCAGCGAAGTTTTCCTGCACGCCTCGGCCCTTCCTGCCGGCACTGGCACCATTCGTCCCGGAACCAGAGTCGAATACGGCATCGTTGATGGCCGCAAGGGAGCCCAGGCTTTGTCCTTGCGTGTTTTAGAGGTGCCAACCTTGGCAGCGGCTTCTCGTAAGCCTGCCGAAGATCTAGCCATCATCACCGAGGACTTGATTCGCCTGCTAGACCAGATCGGATCATCGCTCAAGCGAGGAAAATATCCAGAGGCTAACCATGCACGTAAAGTCGCTCAGCTATTGAGGCGAGTAGCCGATGAGCTTGAGGGGTAATAAGCACCAAGCACTCGCCAAGAGTGCCCTGAGCGAATTCAGCGATGGCAGCTTTGGCAAATTCATCTCAGAAAAAGAAGTTCAAAAAGGCATCTTTGATGTTTCCTTCGAATCAACTAAGCGCGGCTATGAAGGTTGGCACTGGGTCGTCACAATCACTGAGCCTGACAAGAAAAAACCTGCCACCATCTCCGAGGTGACTCTGATAGCCGGACCAAAAGCTCTGTCAGCGCCGGCGTGGGTGCCGTGGTCTGAGCGACTAAAAGAATTTAGAGAACTACTTAGAAAAGAAGGTAAGGCTAAAACCGATGCCGAGGCGGATGCTCTGATTTCTCAGATGTCAGGTGCGAACGGTGAGCCAGCCAATACCACCAAGGAGCGCGCCGATCGCGGCAGTGTGCAACCACCACTCAAGACCCGCGTCCGCAAGCGACTGATAAAACGCAGCGAGGATAACCAAGGCGACCAACCAAGCGACAGTGCCGATAACGAGCACCAGTCGGATGTTGACCTTGACCGGGTCTAATTCCTTATCGCTCAAAGTCTCTCCAGAACGTAATCGATGCAGTTGGTAAGCGCTTCTAAATCTGATTTTTCAATCGAAACGAAGGTTGCAATTCTCAGCTGATTCTTGCCCAGTTTGCGATAGGGGTCAGTATCAACAATGCCGTTCTCGCGAAGGATTTGAGCAATCCCTAGCGCGTCAATGTGATCGGCAAAGTTTATGGTCGCAACCAGCTGTGAGCGATGATTTGGATTTTTAACAAAAGCCTCAGTCAGCGGGTTCTTGTCGGCCCAGTCAAATAGGACCTTGGAGTTGGCTTTGGTTTTGGCGTCTGCCCACGCCAGACCACCGTTTGCCAAGATCCATTGAATCTGGTCATTTAGAAAAAACAGAGTGGCGAGTGCTGGAGTATTGAGCGTGTAGTTCTCGCGCGAATTATCCAGGGCCAACTTAAGGCTGAGAATATTTGGAATGTAGCGGCCAGAGGCAGCCACTCGCTCAATGCGCTCTAGCGCCTTGGGCGAAACCAGCGCCAACCACAAGCCACCATCAGATGCAAAGTTCTTTTGCGGAGCAAAGTAGTAGACATCAGTTTGCGTAATGTCAAAGTCAATTCCACCGGCAGCAGAGGTCGCATCGGTCAACATCAGTGCATCCGCATCGGCACCAACTGCACGCACTACATCTGTCACTACGCCGGCCGAGGTTTCATTGTGTGGATAGGCATATATGTCTACGCCCCGCTCCGCTACCAAATCAGACCTGGTGCCAGGTTCAGCTTCAATGACGGTTGGTTTTTCCAGCCACGGAGCTGCCAGAATCTTGGCAAACTTATTGCCGAATTCTCCGTGCACCAGGGCTTGCGCTTTGTGCTCAGCCAGCGAGAAAGTAGCGGCGTCCCAAAATGCTGAGGCACCGCCATTGCCAAGTATTACCTCATACCCACTGGGGGCTCTAAACAACTGCATGAGGCCCTGCTTGATATCGCCAACCAGTGTTCGAATTGGTGGCTGCCGGTGAGAGGTGCCCATGAATTGATTGGCAAAAACCTGAAAGTTCTCAAATTGCTCAGGTCGCATTCTGGATGGGCCGCAACCAAACCTACCGTCCTGGGGACGAATAGAATTCGGAATGAGGATTTGCGGCACGCTGAAAGTTTATCGGCATGACTAGTCTTACTCCTCAGGGGAACCATGACAGATCTAATCGATACCACCGAGATGTACCTCAAAGCCATTTTGGAGCTTGAAGAAGAGGGCATCACCCCGATGCGCGCACGCATCGCGGAGCGGCTTGACCATTCCGGTCCAACTGTCTCCCAAACGGTTGGACGCATGGAACGCGATGGACTGTTGGTGGTAGAAGATGATCGACGTCTGAACTTCACCGACGAAGGCCGCCTGACTGCCATCGAGGTTATGCGCAAGCACCGGCTAGCCGAGCTGATGCTGCTTGAAATCATTGGCTTGAGCTGGGAAAAAATCCATGACGAGGCCTGTCGCTGGGAGCACGTTATGAGCGAAGAGGTAGAGCGCAAGTTACTTGAGCGGTTAGACAACCCAACTCATTCACCCTTTGGGATGCCGATTCCTGGACTGGAACTGCTTGGCCTACCAGCGGTTGAGAACACCCCATGCCAGCCGGTCACCGAAGCCGGCAGCGGCGAATACATGCTTTGCCGAATCGGGGAACCTGTTCAAATCGACGCCTCCTTCTTGGGTCAGCTGGCCAATCTAGGTCTGAAACCAGGGGTATTGGTTGGCGTGTCGGAAGCTGGTAATGGTTGGCTAATGACCGCCAGTGGTGGGCAAGAGGGCATTTTGCTGGATGAGCGTTACGGTCAACACCTCTTTATTGGCTCCTCGGCTACCAAAAAGTTATAATCTTGGCTTGGAAGTCCAAATGAGTATTTAGGAGGATTCCTTTTGAT
>CAZTLT010000114.1:0-2746 GCA_964614615.1 uncultured Aquiluna sp.
TTCAACACCGAGATTTTTGACTCGACTAACAAGCTGGTCTGCACCGCAATTTCAACCTTGGTGGTTAGGGGAGCAAATGCCTAACCTAGCCGAACTTGCAGTTGGTCAAGTAGTTGCAGAAAAAAGCTTTGATATATCAAGAGACTCTCTCGTTCGTTATGCAGGTGCATCGGGGGATTTCAACCCCATCCACTATCGAGACGACATAGCGAAGCAGGTTGGTCTGCCGGGAGTGTTAGCCCACGGCATGCTGACGATGGGAATTTCGATTAGCCCAGTTATCGAATGGCTGGGCGATCCAGGAAAAGTTGTTGACTATTCAGTGCGGTTCACCAAGCCTGTTGTTGTTCCAGCTGACCGCCCCGCCACCATCTCGGTTTCTGCTGTTATTGGTGCGATCGAATCCGATAGAGCAAGAGTCGACATTACAACTAGCTTTGAGGGCAACAATGTGCTTGGCAAAGCACAGGCATGGGTAAAGCTTTGAGCTCCTTAGCACCACTGGCTCTCTCAACTCTCACAACCATGAGAGTTGGAGGAGTTCCAAAGTCAATAATCAAATGCGAGACAACTGAGGAACTTTATTCAGCTGCATTGGCCGCTGAAAATGGCGATGAGCAATTCCAAATTCTGGCTGGTGGATCAAACACCGTGTTTGCCGACGATGTCAGCTCACTAAACATAATTCTTGTTTCAAACAAGGGCATTGAAGTCTTGGAAGAGAATCAAACAGAAATACAACTCAGAGTTCAGGCGGGTGAGAACTGGGACGAGTTTGTTGCCTGGTGCATCGAACGCGGCTATGCCGGACTAGAGGCTATGAGTGGAATACCCGGCAGCGTTGGAGCAACACCGGTTCAAAATGTCGGCGCCTATGGCCAAGAGGTTTCGCAAGTGATCACCTCAATTGAGTTTCTGGATTTAGAAACTCAAGAGGCTTCTCTGAAACCGGCAAGTTTTTTTGAGTTCTCCTACCGAAACAGCGCCTTGAAACGAAATTTGCGAGGAGTAATTGGTTTTGTTGATTTCAAGCTACAAAAGTTGGGAGGCCTGTCGGTAGCGATGGCATCTGGCCAAATTACCAATCACCTAGCGAAGCCTTATGGTTCGCAGCTTCCGCTGTCACAAGTCAGAGAGGCTGTTTTGTCTCTGCGGTCTTCCAAGGGCATGGTTGTGAAAGATTCAGATCCCAATTCGGTTTCCTGCGGAAGCTTCTTTACCAACCCAGTGGTCTCTCACTCAAAGTCCACTGAGTTCCCAAGCGAAATGCAAAAGTGGACGATGGAAAACGGCGACATCAAACTTTCGGCTGGTTGGCTAATAGAAAATGCTGGAATTCCAAAAGGGTTCGCATTGCCAAACTCCAGGGCTGCTATTTCTGAAAAACATGCTCTTGCCATTATTAATCGCGGAGGAGCAAGTTCTCGCGAGATTATGGAACTCGCGCGCTATGTCCAAGAGCGAGTCGCTGCTCGCTGGGGGATCAACTTAATTCCCGAACCAAACCTGATTGGTTTCTAAGCAAACAGTTTTTGCAGGCGCTGAATGCCTTCTAGTAGCTGGTCGTCACCAAGCGCATATGACATTCTCAAAAAGCCACTGGGTCCAAAAGCCTCACCTGGCACAAGTGCAACTTCAACTTTTTCTAAAATAAAGTCAGTCAGCTCAAGCGAAGTTGTGAACTTTTTGCCATCGATTTCTTTCCCAAATAACCCAGTGACATCTGGATAGACATAGAAGGCACCTTGCGGGGTAGGCGTTTTCATTCCGCTGATTTTGCTCAGCTCGCTAACCGCAAGCTTTCGGCGGCGATCAAATGCTTCCAACATTTTTTTGATTGGAGCTTGGTCGCCAGTGAGTGCGGCAATAGCAGCGCGTTGGGAAATGTTTGAGACGTTCGAGGTTAGGTGAGACTGAAGATTGGCTGCTGCCTTTGCTGCATCAGCTGGTGCAATCATCCAGCCCAAGCGCCAACCGGTCATCGCATAGCTCTTCGCAACGCCGTTGACCATGATGGTGCGATCAGCTAGCTCAGGCACTACCTCGGTTATCGAATAGGCCTTGACACCGTCATAAACCAGGTTCTGGTAAATCTCATCGGTGACAACCCAAAGATTCTCTTTTGATAGAACCCACTTACCAATTTCTGCAATCTCTTCGCGCGAGTAAACAGAACCGGTTGGGTTGGAGGGTGAGCAGAGAAGCAGTGCCTTGGTCTTGTCTGTGTAGTGCTTTTCTAATTGTTCAACGGTTACTTTGTAGTCCTGTTCACTCCCTGCAAAAACATCGACTTGCCTTCCGCCAGCTAATTTGATTGCCTCTGGGTAGGTAGTCCAGTAGGGAGCGGGAACTAAAACCTCATCACCTTTATCAACGATGACTGCGAATGCTTGATAGACAGCCTGTTTTCCACCATTAGTAACGATTACCTGTGATGCATCAACCCTGGTTCCTGAATCCTGGAGGGTTTTTCCAACAATGGCTTCTCGCAGCTCTGGTAAACCAACAGCCTGGGTATAGCGGTGATTCTTCGGATCTCTGGCCGCAATCACCGCTGCCTCGACGATGTGCTCGGGAGTTGGAAAATCCGGTTCACCAGCGGCATAGGTAATAACCGGTCTTCCTTGGGCGATTAGGGCCTTCGCCTTGGCATCCACCTTCAAGGTGGCGCTTTCAGCTATGGCTGCGATCCGGGCAGAGATTCGATTGGCTGGCATAGAGCCAGAATACTTGTGAAAAGGGGTCT
>CAZTLT010000115.1:0-214 GCA_964614615.1 uncultured Aquiluna sp.
CGGGACTGTCGATTCCAACCGTGAAATATGCGCTCAAGACTGACTATCCAGTTTTTGGAGTTTGTCTAGGTCATCAGGCAATCGCCGAGGCAATGGGGGCAACTGTTACCAGCGCTCCAGAGCTGATGCATGGAAAAACTTCCAAGATCAATCATCAAAATTCAGTTATCTTCGACGGCATCCATCAAGGCTTCACTGCCACCCGATATCACTC
>CAZTLT010000115.1:229-2741 GCA_964614615.1 uncultured Aquiluna sp.
AGAGACGGTTCCGGAAGAACTTGAAATTACTGGTCAAACTGATAGCGGCGTAATTATGAGCTTGCAACACAAATCAAAACCAATCTATGGTGTGCAGTTTCACCCAGAGTCAGTGATGACTGAAGGCGGCTACATGATGCTTGCCAACTGGCTTGAGACCCTTGGTCTAGCTGGCGCTAAGGAGAAAGCCAAACAGCTTTCTCCCAGAATTTCAAAATAGGCTTAACTGCTATTAACTTGGAGTTAGATTGAAAAAAGCTACTGCATTATTTGTTTCATCGTTCACTGCAATTGCCCTACTTACTGGCTGCACGTCAGCCGCTCAAGACTCCTCTCACCAAGAGCACGCTGATCACTCAGACCACAGCGCGACCATGGAAAGCATGGGCGAGAGTGAAACCATGTTTGCAACGATGATGATTCCGCATCACCAGCAGGCAATAGAGATGTCCGAATTGGCTCTCGCTAACTCCAGCAATGACGATGTTCGCAAACTTGCTCAGCAGATCATTGATGCTCAAGCAGCCGAAATAGAACAGATGCAGGCTTGGATTGATGGCCATGGGCACGAGGTGCATGGCGATCACGGCATGGCTGGCATGGCAAGCGAAGAAGAGCTCGCCACACTAAAGACCCTGCAATCACCCGAATTTGATGAGCTGTTTCTAAACCTAATGATTGTTCACCACGAGGGCGCTCTAGATATGGTTTCAATGCTGGATGGCACCGATAAAGCAGAGGCTAAAGAGCTTGCGCAGCACATCGAGGAAGTTCAAAAAGCAGAAATAGCTCTCATGAAGCAGCTACTGCAAGAACTTACTAGTTAATTACTGAACGCACTCAACGTAGAGAATGATGTTCTGCTTTTGCTCCGCTTCACCCGGCAGGATTGACTGATCCAGCACTACGTTTCCTGGTGTGCCACTGCAGCTGGCCGAGTTTTGAATCTCGACTGACGTGGTGTAGCCAACAGCTGGATTTGTCAGCAGGCTAATTGCCTCAGTCACCCCGAGATTTCGAACATCTGGCACCGTAACTTTTCCATTGGAAAGAATCAGGTTTACCACGCTGCCCTGCGGCAACTTCGCTCCCGCTACCGGATCAGAGGTAATCACAACACCCTCGGGCACCGTCGGGGAACCCGTCACGGTAATAGAACCAACCGTCAATCCCGCTTGCTCGATCATGGCAACCGCATTGATTTCCTCGGTGCCAACTAGGTTCGGCACGATCACCTCTGTTGCACCGGAAGAAACATAAACAGTGATTGGAGTCTTGGGAAGAACGAGTGTTCCTGCGGCAGGCTCTTGGCGAATTACAACGCCGGCAGGAATTGTGTCGCTCTGCTCATAAACTCGAAGCACAACCAAATCCTGTGCAGTTAGCGCTTCCAGCGCGTCCTCGTATAGAGAGTTAGCCACATTGGCCACAGTTACACCGTTACCGGATGGGTTTGTATTGGTGTTAGCACCAATCGAAAACAGCCAGAAGACAAGTCCGATCAGGATTACGGCAACTCCGGTTCCGAGCCCCCACAAAACACCTATTCCAAGTTTGTTCGAAGAAACACTCACCTGCTCAGAGGGAGCAGTTTCAAATCCCTCTAGCAAGGAAGTCGGAAGCGATTCTGGCTTTTCTAGCAGCTCAGTCGCATCAACTTGCACAGGCTCAATTTGAGTGATTGGTTTGGGACTTGGTCTTGTCACAACCACGCCAGATTGAGCGGCTAACAGGTGTTCGCGGAACTCTTCGGCTGATTGAAAACGCTCGTCGCGATCCTTTGCCATTGCGCGCATCACAACGGCATTCAGCTCCGGTGTTACCTGTGGATTAAATTCCGAAGGGTTTGCAGCCAATTCGCTCACGTGCTGATAGGCAACCGAGACAGCGCTTTCACCCTTGAACGGTGGTCTACCGGCTAACAGTTCATAAAGAATCACACCGGTTGAGTAAAGATCTGTTCGTGCATCTACCGTCTCACCGCGCGCTTGCTCGGGTGAGAAATACTGCGCTGTTCCAACGATGCCAGCGGTGGCTGCCTGGGTTGCTGAGTTGTCGGAAACCGCTCTCGCGATACCAAAATCCATCACCTTGACAGCATCGTTTTCAGAAATCATGACGTTCGCCGGTTTTATGTCTCGGTGAATCACACCGGAGCGGTGAGAAACCTCTAGCGCACTGAGAATGCCGATTACGTACTTGATTGCCTTGTCAATATCAACTGAACCCGAGTGGATTACTTCTCTGAGTAACTTGCCCTTGACCAGCTCCATGATGATGAATGGAGTCTTGACTAAGTTGCCGTTTGAGTCAGTGGTTTCTTCCTCGCCGGCATCGTAGATACGAACAATGCTGGGGTGTGCCATGCGAGCACTGGCTTGAGCTTCACCGCGAAACTTTTCTTCAAAGCTTGGGTCATTTGCCAGATCTGACTTGAGCAATTTGATTGCAACGGTCCTACCCAGCCTGGTGTCGTAGCCTTCATAAACCTCGGCCATTCCGCCGCGGCCCA
>CAZTLT010000116.1:0-2723 GCA_964614615.1 uncultured Aquiluna sp.
AACTCAAAAATCTTTGACGGCATTCACCAAGGCTTCACCGCAACCAGATATCACTCGCTAGCGGTTGTTAAAGAAACCGTTCCTGAAGATCTAGAAATCACCGGTCAAACTGACAGCGGTGTAATTATGAGTTTGCAGCACAAGACCAAGCCAATTTATGGTGTGCAGTTCCACCCTGAGTCTGTAATGACCGAGGGCGGCTACATGATGCTCGCCAACTGGCTAGAAACACTGGGGCTTGAAGGAGCTAAGGAAAAAGCTACACAGCTTTCTCCCAGGATTTCTAAGTAAGGTTCTAATGATGAACGGAGTTTATTTTGAGAACTAGTCGAATCGTGAAATTTATCGTTGCAGCGTCTTCCCTAGTTTTGCTTACCTCTTGCGCCGGGGTGGTCAATCAAGATTCAGATTCAAACATGGACGGCCACTCAATGGGAGACATGATGAGTGAGAACGAGTCAATGTTTGCAGCCATGATGATTCCTCACCACCAGCAAGCAATAGTGATGTCCGAAATCGCTCTAGCTCGTTCAAGCAACCCAGAGGTTCGAGACTTGGCGAACAAAATCATTTCCGAGCAATCCCAAGAAATTAGTTTGATGGAAAGCTGGGTCGACGAAGCCGGTCGCGGCAGTCATGGCGGGCATTCCATGTCTGGCATGGCAACAGAAGAGGAATTAGCCGAGCTCGACAGCCTCAGTTCGCCAGAGTTTGATGAGCTGTTCCTAACGCTAATGATCGCGCATCATGAAGGCGCGCTAGAAATGGTGCAAATGCTAGATGGCACAACAAATCCTGATGCGAAGCAACTTGCTGAAGATATTGTGCGAGTGCAGCAAGAGGAGATTGACCTCATGAAACAGCTTTTGCAGAAACTTGCTAGCTAGTTACTGAACACACTCAACAAACAGAACTATGTTCTGTTTCTGCTTGGCTTCGCCAGGTGGAATTGACTGATCAATCACGACGTTGCCTGGATTGCCATTACAGCTACCCGCATTCTTGATTTCAACCGAAGTGGTGTAACCAACAGCCGGATTAGTCATCAGACTGATTGCTTCTGTGACTGCCAGGTTTCGAACGTCCGGAACTGTGACTTTTCCATTAGACAGAATCAGATTCACAACACTTCCCTGCGGAAGTTTTGCGCCCGCAACCGGATCTGAAGTAATAACGACACCCTCTGCAACAGTCGGCGATCCCGTGACGGTAATGGAACCAACTGTGAGACCCGCCTGTTCAATCATGGCTACCGCATTGGCTTCTTGCGTTCCAACGAGGTTTGGAACAACCACCTCAGTTGCACCCGATGAAACATAAACAGTGATTGGCGTCTTTGGCAGAACTAGCGTTCCAGCCTCAGGCTCTTGTCTAATGACAACTCCCGCTGGAACTGTGTCGCTTTGCTCGTAAACCCTTAGAACTACCAGGTCTTGAGCAGTCAGTGCCTCAAGCGCATCTTCATACAAAGAGTTAGCAACATTTGCGACCGTCACACCATTACCCGATGGATTGGGGTTGGTATTTGCTCCAATTGAGAACAGCCAGAAGACAAGCCCAATCAGGATAACGGCAACACCAGTACCCAAGCCCCACAGCACACCGACGCCAACCTTGTTGTTACTGATGCTTACCTGCTCAGACGGTGCTGTTTCAAATCCTTCAAGTAGTGCAGTTGGCAGTGACTCTGGCTTCTCGAACAGCTCAGTCGCATCAACCTGCACCGGTTCAATCTGGGTAATTGGTTTTGGTTGAGGCCTTGTTACAACAACGCCAGATTGCGCAGCTAACAGGTGTTCACGGAATTCTTCTGCGGACTGGAATCGCTCATCACGATCTTTTGCCATGGCTCGCATCACAACTGCGTTTAGCTCTGGTGTTACTTGTGGATTGAAGTCAGATGGATTTGGCGCCATTTCACTGACATGTTGGTAGGCAACTGAAACTGCACTCTCACCCTTGAAAGGTGGTCTTCCGGCAAGCAATTCATAAAGAATTACACCGGTTGAATAAAGATCAGTTCTTGCATCAACCGTTTCACCTCTCGCCTGCTCGGGAGAGAAATACTGGGCGGTGCCAACAATGCCAGCGGTGGCAGCTTGAGTTGCAGAGTTGTCTGATACTGCTCGTGCAATACCGAAGTCCATCACCTTTACGGCTTCATTTTCGGAAATCATTACGTTGGCTGGTTTAATGTCGCGGTGAATAACACCGGAGCGGTGAGAAACCTCAAGAGCACTAAGAATCCCAATTACATACTTAATTGCTTTATCGATATCTACTTGGCCTGCGTGAATTACCTCTCTAAGCAGCTTGCCCTTAACTAATTCCATGATGATGAAAGGTGTTTTGACTAGATTGCCGTTTGAGTCGGTTGTTTCTTCTTCACCTGCGTCATAGATACGAACAATGCTTGGGTGAGCCATGCGAGCACTAGCTTGCGCCTCACCGCGAAACTTCTCTTCAAAACTTGGGTCGTTAGCAAGATCTGACTTAAGCAGTTTGATTGCGACAGTTCTACCCAGGCGGGTGTCATAGCCTTCGTAAACCTCAGCCATTCCGCCACGGCCAACCAATGAACCAATGCGGTAGCGACCGGCAATAAGTCTTTCGTTATTTATCAAAACTGCTCTTTCTCTTTCCAAAGTTTATTTTCTGAATCTTGAGAATTGGCTCAGACTCGGTCACAGTCTTATTACCCATTTCCCGCTCCTTCGGTTGGA
>CAZTLT010000117.1:0-574 GCA_964614615.1 uncultured Aquiluna sp.
ACCAGAATTGTCCAATCGAAGAGAAGATGCTGTTTCCTTTACTAGCAGTTGTTGCAGTGGCAGCAGCTAGGTCAGTGTCACCAGTTGAACCGGTAGCGGTTAGAGCTGTGGTTACAGCTAGTTCGCCAGCGTTTCCAATGGAGTACTTAACCTTGTCGTACTGCGCAGCAATGATGGTTGAACCAACAGTTGCCTGGACGGTCAGGGTCTCACCGGAGACCATGGTGTAGCTAACACCAGATGACAGTCCTAGGGTGATCTCGTTTGCTGCAGCAGCAGGCTGTGCAATCAGGAACGAGGTTCCCAGGGCCAATGTTGTTCCAAGCGCCAGACCCTTGCGAGTTAGGTTTTTAGACATTGATTTCTTTCTTTCTTGGTTTCCCTAAGGGTTTGCCCTAAGGGTCGTAAGGAAGAGCTACCACCAACCAAGCAGGAGATACCCAATCCTTACGTGTATAAGGTAACGGACATATTGTCCGGACATTACGGCAGAGGGCTGTTTTGGCCAAAAATTGGCCCTTTTTTTACCTAAAAAGTCAACCCCAGGGCTGGGTCGCCCTGGGGTTGGATTGGT
>CAZTLT010000117.1:584-2678 GCA_964614615.1 uncultured Aquiluna sp.
GGTTAGTTGCTGACCTTGAGGCTGGCCCTGAGGGGCTTACCAGCTGAATCCAAGGTTAGCTCAACCGAGGCTGAGGCATTGGCCAGTGGGGAGGCGTCAAAGACCCTGCCCTGGTCATCTACTACATAGAAGTTAGAGCCTTGGTAGCCAAGGTCTAGGCCAAGGTTGGAAACAGAGCTGGTTCTGGCAATGGCGTAATACCTGGTGCCATCCACCCACATCTGGAACATGGCGTTTTCGATCTTTAGGGTGCTGGGGTTTACATATACAAAGGCAGAAATACCTGTTCCACCAAACACCTCAATGCTCTCCCCCTGGAAGAAGTCAGCAAAGGAAGCTGCCTTAGAAGAGGTGTAGAAACCAGCCTGGCTGACATTGGTGTTCAGGATCTGAGCGAAGTCAGCGTCAGTGAAAGAAGGCAGTGGTGTTACCTCTGGGGTTGGTAGTGGTGTGACATCAATTGCAGGTTCTGCAACTACTGTCTCGGTTAGTACTTCTGGTTCTGCTAATGGGTCACTGGCTTGGCTAGGAGCTTGGTTTTCACTAGCTTCGCCAGAGTTCTGTGGTTCAGGTTGTGGCTGTGCAGGTTGCTCTGCCACTTCGGAAACTGTTGGGTTGGTGCCAAGGTTTGGCAGGATTCCAAAGGAAACTGCCAGTACCAGCAGGAATGCACCGGCTGCGGAAAGGTATTTGCCGGACTCGGCTGCTGCTTTGCGAGCGGCGATCGAAAGAATCTGGGAGACACTCTTGCCTTGGGTTTCCGCCTCGCCCACCAGTGCCTTCTTGAAAGCTGCACGGGCTCGGAACAGAAGCTGTCTGAGGGCGTTTTCGCTTAGGCCCATCTGGGCTGCTACGACTTCTTGTGACTTTTCTTCATAGAGGGTTGCGATAAGGGCTTCGCGGTGACGAGGGTTGAGCTTGGCCATGGCCATGGCAACAATTGCTGCATCGTCTGCTCGCTCTAGTTCTTGGTTGAAGTCATCAACCTTGGCTGCCATTTCTGGCACTTCGTCAATTGGGGCAAAGGAAGCTCTGCTGTTTACTCTGATGACATCCAGGGCTAGCAGCCTGGTCTTCCACTTCAAGAACTTCAGTACTCCTATTTCAGAGTCCAGTTCAGGCAGGGTGGTCATCAAATAAAGGAAGGCATCCTGCACTACCTCTTCCACCTGAGATGGGTTTACTAGAAACCTCTTGGCATGGCGCTCTAGGTGGGGACGGAAGCGGACATATATAGATGCAAAGTCAGAGGCGGTCCAGTCCTTTAGTTTGGCTGGTTCTAGTCTTTCCTTGATCTGGGGTAGGCCAAATTCCTCATCGGACTCCTCGTCCAATAAGTATTGCATTTGTTGGTCCCCTTTGTGTCACGCACTTTTCTAACTCTTCGACAAGAATAACGCGGGATGCTCGACAGTATTACGGTAATGAGGACTTGGAATTTAGAGGTCGTCAAGTCTGTCCATCTGCACGTTCTAGACACAGAAAACGTGCGTAACGACTGGAAATTTCAAGGTTATTCAGCGTCGAGATATACATGTCAAGCCGCTCTTTGAAGTCAATATGTGCTGAACTGATGCCTCAAACTCCAAAATTTGGTGAATCGGAAAGCTCCAAAGGGCGTTTGCTGACGCACGGGTCGGGGGCTTACGGAGGGGGGAGAAATGAAGAACGAGCGTGGCTGCAGAATCCCTTAACTCGATTAAGTTTAGTTTGCCTACAAATCAGCATCCAGTAGGCTACTGTTATGGAGTTTTGGCCATCTTCGGAGAACGCAAAAATTGGATTATTCGGGTAAGACTGTCCTAATTACTGGAGGGACTGGATCCTTCGGCTCGACGATGGCCAGGCATCTCATCTCCAAAAATGTTTCAGATGTTCGCATTTTTAGTCGGGACGAGGAGAAGCAGGATACCCTTCGACACCAACTCAAATCAAAGCAGGCAAGTTTTTGGCTTGGTGATGTTCGAGACAAGTCTTCATTAAGACGTGCAATCCAAGGAGTGGACTACGTTTTTCATGCTGCGGCACTTAAGCAGGTGCCATCCGCCGAATTTTTTCCTTGGGAGACCGCAAAAACAAACATCAACGGCAGCG
>CAZTLT010000118.1:0-2543 GCA_964614615.1 uncultured Aquiluna sp.
GTTATCCCATATTCCACAGGCGCTTATTGTTGTTATTAGAGGGGATTTAAATAGCTGGGGGTTGTGGGGAAAACCCCAAACTGTGAAGAAGGCGGCCTCTTATGCCAAGATTAGAGCCCCGATTGAGGAAAACATGAAATTTCAAGCTGATAGAGACGTTCTTACTGACGCTATTTCTTTTGTTGTGAGGCTTGTTTCACCAAGACCACAACTTCCCCAACTTTCTGGTGTCGTTATTGAAGCAAACGGAAAAGAAGTTACTTTTTCTGTTTTTGACTATGAAGTTTCAGCAAAAGCCACCATTTCGGCAAATGTTGAAAAACCAGGAAAAGTTTTAGTTCAAGCAAGACTTCTATCTGACATTGTTTCCAAGCTTCCATCAGAGACTGTATCGATTGATCACACAGAATCACGGGTTCAAATAAATTCTGGCTCTAGCAAATTTTCTCTATCAGCTATGAGCATGAGCGAATACCCAACAACCCCATCAACCCCAGCCGGTTCCGGAAGGGTAGATGGCGAACTATTTTCTGATGCAATTAACCAGGTATCCGTCGCAGCATCTAGAGAAGAAGTAACTCCGGTTCTCACCGCTGTAATGATCTCCGCAAACAACAAAGAGCTTTCTCTAATTGCAACAGATCGATTCCGTGTGGCAACTAGAAACATCGCCTGGCAAGGATCGGGTAGCGACCGCGAAATTTTAATTCCATCACGCGTTGTTGGTGAAATAGCAAAAACTTTCGCTCATGAAAAGGAAATTTCAATTGGCTTTGCCGACGGAGACAAAGAAATGGTTGGTTTTTCCTCTGGCACAAAATCAGTCACAACGTCAACCATCAAGGGTAAATACCCAGCCGTACTGAGCTTGTTCCCAGCAGACACACCCCACTTCGCTGTTGCCAACACGCAAGATTTGATAAACGCAACAAAAAGAGTTGGCCTGGTTGTAGATCGCGATAAACCACTGCGGTTTAAGTTTTCATCAAGCGAAATTGCACTTGAGTCAATCGGCTCGGATGTTGCCGATGCTAGCGAACTGGTAGCCTGCTCACTGACCGGCGAAGAAACAATCGTTTCTTTGAAACCGCAATATCTAATTGATGCACTGGCTGGAATTGACACAGAGATGGTCTCGCTCGGGTTTACTTCAAATCCGAACAACCCAAATAAGCCTGGGCCGGTTCTTATTACCCCGGTTGGTTCATCACAGCACTACAAATACCTATTGCAGCCCAACCTGCTGGTTTCTTAGGCGGCATAAGTTGTGGGTAAGCGAAATTCAGCTTGCTAATTTTCGAAATTACGCTGCCCTAAACCTGACCCTCCAAAAAGGCGCCACGCTATTTCATGGCCCAAACGGAGAGGGTAAAACCAACCTCGTTGAGGCACTGGTTTTTCTGAGCCAGCTTTCTTCCCATCGTCCCGGGGCCCAAAAGACCCTGATAAAAAACGGCGAAAACCAAGCCGTAGTTTCCGCAACTGCGAACCAGGGCAACCGGAGAGTTGTTGTGGCGGCGGAGCTAAATCGGGACGAGACAAACAGGTACTTCCTCAACGCTAACCAGCAAAAACGAACCGCGGATTTTCTAGGTAATCTCCCCGTCGTCCTGTTCGCACCAGAGGATCTGGACATAGTGCGCAGAGATCCGGAGGACCGCAGATACTTCATGGATTCCACCATGGCACTACTCCGCCCTCGCCTAGCTCAGCTCAAGTTGGATTACGACCGAGCCCTAAAGCAGCGCAATGCCCTACTAAAAAGCGCCAAGTTCGCTAAGAACCCAGATCTCTCAACCCTTGACATTTGGGATGAGCAAATTGCATCGCTAGGAAGCAAACTAACAATTGCTCGTCTCGAATTGATCTCTGAAATATCTCCACTGCTGCAAGACTTCTACAACAAGCTCTCACCCGCCAGGGAAAAAATCTCTTTGAGACTTGTCTCACTAAACAGCCAAGAGCAAGCAGAAGAAATTACTCAAAGCAACATTGAAAAGCAAATGCTTGAAAAAATGTCGCTACTACGAGAGCAGGAGCTCGAACGCGGCATCACCCTTGTTGGCCCTCACCGCGATGAGCTGTTGATAGAGAAAGACTCAATGCTCGCGCGCTCGCAAGCATCACAGGGTGAAGCTTGGTCTATTGCGCTTGGACTAAAACTTGCTGTTGCTGCTCTCTTAAAAGACGGTTTGCTCGGCGACCCAGTAGTAGTACTTGACGATGTATTTTCGGTGCTGGATCCAGGCCGCCGAACTAGAATCTTGGAATTTGTACTTGGCTTTGAACAAGTTTTGATAACAGCAGCAGATGCGAGCATGGCTCCTGAAATAGAGTGGACGGCATCATATTCGATTTCGGGGGGCGAGCTAAATGGAGATTAACTTCGAGCTCGCCGATAAGTTTTTCAAGCAAACCCTGAAGTCGCTGGGCCGCAAAACAAGAGATGAAAAAAGACGTGATGAAAAATCTCGCGGCACTAAACCATTTGAAAAAGGACGCGAACCCATTTCCGCCGGCGAAGGAGTGGAGGAACTGCTGGG
>CAZTLT010000119.1:0-2503 GCA_964614615.1 uncultured Aquiluna sp.
TAACGCACACAGACGTTGTTGAGTTTGAACTGTGGCGAGATAGACAGATGTTGCGGAAGCCTAAAACGTCAACGCTGAACAACTTTACGAGTGCGTGGAACCGTGTGATTGCTACTGCTGTGACACACGGATTTATTAGCGAACGTGTGCCTGTGCCCAAGTTAACAAGTAAGGGGCTGAAGGGTAAAACACGTCCTGCGTTTACAGAGCAAGAGATAAACACGCTGTTGGTGTTTATGGAGACTTGGCAACACACAGGACGCAGTAGTGTTGAACACGAAATACGTCCGTTAGTGCGTGACTATGTGGAGATGCTGTTGCTGACGGGTATGCGGCACGGCACAGAAGCAATGGGCATCTGTTGGAAAGACATAGAGTGGCACACGCACAAGGACGTTAAGTATTTGCGTGTGTGGGTTAGCGGCAAAACAGGCGGACGTTGGCTGATTGCTAAACACAGGGCTGTTGACGTACTGCGACGACTACACGCACGACAGGCTGACATAAGTGGCTTGGACTTTGAAGCGGTGCTTAGTACACGTGTGCCTCACTTGCTGTTCCGTTTTAGCAACGGCTATCAACCGCACGATTTGCGTGGAACGTTTAGACGCTTACTGCGTGACTGTGGACTACTAAAGGACGCAGAAGGACAAACACGTACGCTGTACAGCCTACGTCATACCTACGCTACGTTAGAACTATTAAACAACAGCACAGACATACACACGTTAAGCAAGCAGATGGGAAATAGTGCGGCAATGATAGAAAAGCACTACAGCAAGTTAACGGCAACGATGGCGGCAGACAAGTTAGCGTAACTTGGGTGTTGATTGTTGTTTTGATATGTGTAAGATAACGTAACGAGATATAAAGGAAAGACTATGCGAGTTTTACTTATTGGATTGGTTGTGCTGTTAACGGGATGTGCGTCACCCTTTACACAAGAAAAAATAGATAAGTTACAAATCGGTATGCCAGCAAGCGAAGTGCGGGAAATGTTTGGACCTGCTAACGAAGTAAGTAGGTCTGTTTGTGGCGGTGCTACTGCTGGTGGACAGTGGATTTGTGAAACGTGGAAGTACAGAGACTCCAACACTTATAGATCAAGCAACTTCACATTCTCAGTAAAACAAGACGAGAAGACGTTGAATAGTTGGGATGTGAAACGCTAAAAGGAATAAAGAAATGATTAAAAAACTTGTCGGTTTAATGCTGTGTTTGATTTCCGTTCTTGCGTTCGCACAAAAAGAAGTTGTTATGACAGGTGCTGGAACGATGACGTGTAAAAAATATATGGATACGGTACAACCACTAAACAATAGTGAAAAAGAAATCATCACAAATATGTATGAGGCTTGGATACAAGGTTACTTGACTGGAAGAAATAGGCAACTTGATCTGCTTGGTAACAAAATGATAGATATCGGAACTGTTGAACAGTTTGGAGCAATGATTTCGTTTGCTTGCGTAAATCTTGTTAAGCAAGGAGCAGGCGGTACACCATTGTTTATGCTTGTAGATAAAGTATATGAAGATGCGTTTGGCAATACAGGTAAAAAGAAATAAAGATTTTTTGAAAGGCAAAAAATGACAGCAGTAAACGATCAACTGGCACAAGCAATCAAAGCGGCAGAAGATGCGGCAAAGAAAGTTGAAGAACTAAAAAAGCAGACACGTGATGCTGATTTGGAAACAGTAAAGATGCTGATTAAGACGCACGGATTTGGACCGACTGACTTGCGTGGCGTGCTTAAGGCAAAGCGTAAACGTGCGTCTACTTCTGCGACTAAAAAGCCAGCCGCTAAGAAAGTAACGACAAAGAAATAAGTTAATAAAGAAAGAAAAGGACAGCGTGGGCGTAATAACTCACGCTGTTTTCATTTATGCCTAAACTTGATGGAACACATTTACCGCAACGTCTTGCTGATCGACTTGCGGATTTGGTGGCAGGTAAAGAAGTTGCTAAACGAGATATTGAGGCGTTGCTAAACGATGAACAAAAAGCGGCAATGGATGCGGCTTGGCAACATCAACAAGCATTGCGTAAAGTAAAACGAGCAAGAACAAAAGAAGAAGAAAAAGAACTTGGTTGGAAAACTAAAAGAGAAATACATATAGAAGCGTACGAGAACGCTGTTAAAGAAGCGGAAGAAGATGTAGGTGATGCTTTTGAAGATAGATTACGCAAAGCAGAAGTAAGGGCGGCTAAGATTTATTTAGATACCTTTTTTAAGGCACGTGATGAAGGAAAAGAAACCTATCAAGCACACTTAGCGGCGAACAATGAACTGAAGCGAGCACACTTAGAAAGAGTGGAAAACGAAAGAACAAATGCTCGCGATAAAGAGGTTTGGGCGATGGAAGATGCGATACGTGCTGAGATACGTAAAAATATGACACCTGAACAGTTGGAGCAACTTGAGATACTTGAGGAGCACGAGAGAGCAACTACTAACGGTAAGGCTAAAACAAGGGGTAGGGCTGGAAAGGCTTGAAAATAGAG